>NZ_JAHFPF010000345.1 GCF_023259385.1 Brevundimonas sp.
CGAGTCCGAAACGGTCACGGCCTATGAGGCCGGGCTGCGCTGGACCACCGCGCGCCTGCGCGTGTCGTTGGACGCCTTCTCCTACAAGTTCAAGGAACTGCAGGCGACGACCCGCCTGGCCAATGACACCAATGGCCGGGCCAACGTCGGCGAGGCCGAAAGCAAGGGGATCGAGTTCGCCGTCAACGCGCTGCTGTTCGAGAGCGCCAACCAGACGTTGGACCTCGATCTGGCGGCTGCCTTCCTGGACACCGACATCATCTCGTTCAGCTCGGCCCGCGTGGCCGAGGTGCTGTCGACCGTCGGTGATCCCCTGCCGGGCGCGCCGGATGTGACCGCAACCCTGTCGCTGAACCATGGCCTTGTCCTGGCCAACGGCTGGCGTCTCGACTCGCGTCTGGCCGTCTCGCACCACGGCGAGGAGTCCAATCGCCTCAATGCGGCACCGGGCAATACGGCTGAGGCCTACACGCTCCTGAGCGCCCGCGTGGAGCTGGAAACTTCGGCCAACTGGGCAGTCTACGCCTATGGTCGCAACATTACCGACGAGGTCTATTTCCCGGAGATGAACGGCGCTTCGCGTCTGGTTGGCGCCCCGGCGAGCTACGGCGTGGGGCTGCGCTACAGCTTCTGACGCTTTGGCTGCGCCGTCTCTCGCATTTCAGGGAGGCGGCGCAGCCAAACTGAGGCGGCGTTGGCGGGCGCCGCCCTGACCTACGAACGCGAGATCGGAGAAGTGGACGCCCGGCTGGCCGTGATTTCCATTGATCTGGATGCGGCGGGAGCCGAAGCCGACTCGGCATGGGCGGGCCTCGAACAGCAGCGCACCCAGGTGGAATCTCAATCCCACTACGTGGTGGTGGCGACCGTGGACGGTCGGGTTGCAGCCTTGCCGGTCCGTCGCGGGCAGAGCCTGCCGGCCGGAGCGGCCGTGGCGGTCGTTACAGCAGGAAATGCGCCGCTGGAGGCCGAACTCTACGCTCCGTCGCGGGCGTCCGGCTTCATCCGGGAAGGACAGGATGTCCGCCTGATGTACCAGGCCTTTCCCTACCAGAAGTTCGGCGCGGGGCAGGGGCGGGTGGACGCCGAGGCACAGCAACTGGAACGGCTGGCCCGGTCTCAACATAAAGCCAGTAGCCCAACCGTGACTGCGTCAGATGTGATCGAAAAAATCAGCAGGCTAATCGATGACATGGGGGCAATCTGACGTGCCCCTGAGAATTTCCTCCACGCGGAGCTAGAGTCCGGCCCTTGATGATCCGCCCCCGTTTTCTGGCGCACTCGAAGCTGGAGTTTTCCGGCCCGAGTCAGGGTGACAGGCTGGCTGTGTCACCCGGATTCATCAGCGTGATCGGCGTCTTGTTGCCAATGGCCCCATGGGGCCGATCTTCGTTGTAGTATCTGCGCCAATCCTCCAACTTTTCGGCCGCGTCGGCAAGCGTCAGGAACCAGTGGGTGTTCAGGCACTCGGCCCGGAAGCGGCCGTTGAAGGCCTCGATGAAGGCGTTGTCCGTGGGCTTGCCCGGACGAGAGAAGTCCAGGGTGACACCATGGGCGTAGGCCCATAGGTCTAGGTTGCGGGAGACGAACTCCGTGCCCTGATCGACCCGGATCGCCTTCGGATAGCCTAGTTTTGCGCAGGCGCTGTCGAGCGCTTCCACGACGTTTTCAGACCGGTAGGTGAACCGGGGATCGATCACCGGCGAGAAGCGCGAGAAGGTGTCCACCACGGTCAGAATGCGGATCTTGCGGCCGGTCGCCAACTGGTCGTGCACGAAATCCATGGCCCAGGTTTCGTTCGGCCGCGTGGCTTCACAGCGGTCCTCCCGAAGCTTGGCCTTCACCCGCCGCTTGGGCGTCTTGTTTCTCAGCTGAAGGCCCAGGGCGTTGTAAATACGATGGGTCTTCTTGATGTTTGTTCTCCAGCCCTCGCGCTGGAGAAGCACATGCACCCGGCGATAGCCGTAGCGCACGCGCGTCTCGCAGATCGCCTTGATGCGGGCTTCGAGGCCGGCCTGGTCGGGGCGGCGGGATTTGTAGTGAAAGCTCGAGGTGTCCATTTCAAGCGCCCGGCAAGCCCGCCGGATCGACACGCCCCAGTCATTACAGACACCCGCCACCAGCTCGCGCTTGCGACCAGGCCTCAGAGCTTTCGCCGGATGACGTCCTGCAGCATCTCCTTGTCCAACGACAGGTCAGCCACGATCCGCTTTAAGCGACCGTTCTCATCCTCGAGCTGCTTGAGCCGCTTCATCTCCGTCGGCAGCAGGCCGTCGTACTTCTTCTTCCAGTTGAAGTAGGTCGCCGGACTGATCCCGGCCCGGCGACAGATCTCCGCCACCGGCACGCCGTCCGCGCCCTGCTTCAGAATGAACGCCTTTTGGGCGTCCGAGAAAGCCGATGCCTTCATGGTTTTCGCTCCTTCCCAGCCAGGGAAATCTCAGCGAAAAACTCTAACGTCCGGTGATCCAGTTTTCGGGGAGCAGATCATTGAAAGGACGGACGGAATGAAACGAGCGAGATTCACGGAAGAGCAGATCATCGGGATCCTGCGGGAGAACGAGGCTGGCGCCAAAGCGGGCGAGCTGGCGCGCAAGCACGGCGTGTCGGA
>NZ_JAHFPF010000346.1 GCF_023259385.1 Brevundimonas sp.
GGGCCCGAAATAACGGCTGTCGAGACTCGAGGCCGTGTCACCCAGAAGGAAGAGCTCGTTGGACGCCAGTCGCCGGCAGCCCGTCCAGGTGGGCAAGGCCATTCCCCGGCGGTCTCGGGTCATGGCGCGCACGACGCGGCCGGGCGTCGTAATCTCATCCCCATGACGACAGACGGTCTCGCCCCCGACGGCCGCGACCCTCTTGATCAGCAGGATCTCCGCCGGCATCCCGAGCCTGGACAGATAAGGCTGAACCGCCTTCGGCTGAGGCACGGCGACGATCGCGTCGCGATCGGGCGTTTCGCCAGGCTGGCGAACATAGACGCCCTTTGGCAGGCTCGGACTTTCATTGACCAGAGCCAGGGCCGGAACATGATCCAGCAGCAGGCCGACGCAGCTGATCGTGAAGACCGTGACGCCGAGGACGGCCCAGCGGTTTCCGGTGTCGAAGGGTGTCCAGGTCATGATTTGTAGGGCTCCAGGATCAGGTCGCGGGTGATCATCACCCGCACGGCCGCTCCCGCCCGCAGACGGATCGACGGCCTGACGCCGAGCTCACGATCGACCAGCCGTCCGCCGACCTGCGACCCTTCGATCGCGGCCGCATCGCCGGCGTCGCCGAGCAGTCCGCCCGAACCGCGCTCGCCGTCCCGCGCGACCTGGCCGAGGGTTGTAATGGCGCCGGCGAACAGGGTCCCCACCAACAGGGGAAACAGCCGCCGATCGACCTGGCCGCGGACACCCACCGCGCCCTGGGCGTCGACGCCCGCTTCCGAAGTCAGGAGCAGGCTCTTGCCGTTGGGCAGGATCAGCCGGTCCCAGGTCAGGAAGGCGCGGCGGTCGCCATAGGCGCTCTCCCCCTGCGATGTCCCGATCAGGCGGGTTCCCTGTGGCAGCAGCAGATGTCGCCCGCTGATCGAGTCGTAGACATTCTGGGTCACGGTCGCGACGACCGGTCCGGCCCGCGACGTGTCGACGGCCGTCAACAAGGCCGCCGGCACGATAGCCCCGGCCTTGAGTTCGAACGGTGACAAGGGCGCGACCAGGCTATGGCCGCCGTACATGGCCCCCAGGTCCGGATCCATCCTGGCCGTTCGCGCCTGAGGCGGTGCGGTCCGTGCTATTCCTGATTCCGCACCCGGCCCCTGCGCGAAGAAAAGCCCTGACTGGGCCGCCAGTTGCCGCGCACTCGGACCCGCAGGGCGGGCCGGCGGCTGCGTCCGGTAGGAAGCCGCATAGGCGGCCTCTGTGCGGACCGGCCGCGCCGTCGCCTCGGCCGCAGTGTATTCCGGTTCGATTTCCGCGCCGCGCGGCTCCGGCAGTCGGTCATAGGTGGCGGGTTGGCCGGTGACGACCTCGGTGGGTCGCACCGAGCCGCGCGCGTTATCCTCGCGGTCCTCCGCCGTTCGGATCCGGGCGGCGTCGCGCATCTCGGGCTGGATGACGAAGGCCCAGGCCAGGGAGCCGGACACCAGAACGGCGCCCCCGATCACGGTCATCTGGACGACCGACTTGCGCAGTCGAACCGCGTGGGGTCGGGCCGCCCGAGCGTTGAGGCCGGGTGCCGGCTCCTTGGCCGGCGGCGCGGAGGCGGGATCCTGTGTGTCGAATTCGGTCATGAACGGCCTCCTGAGATTCGGCGGATGCGGACGATCTGGGGATGACGGTCGCCGAGCCGCAGCTCGGCGCGGTCGAACACGCGATCAACGACGAAGAGACTCCCGACCTGGCGGTAGTTGACCATCTGGGGCTCGCCATCCGCGGCCAGCACGAACAGAACCGGGGCCTCATCGACCTGAACGTCAGGATGCAGGGTGATGAAGGTGCGCACCCCGTCATTGAAGACGGCGGTGGGGGTCCACCAGGCCCGGCGGCCCTGGGGTTCGATCCGGTAGCGGTCGTCGAGCGGCCCGTCCGGAATCACGACGGGATCCGGGACGCGCACCTCGGCAAGGGGCGCCGGCTCGCGCACGGGCTCCTTGGTGATGGCTTCGCGAAGCAGGGCATGTTTGCCTCACCCGTCCAGATGGCCGGGGGTCTTCAGATGCCGGCGCAGGACATCGAAGAAGCACCGGTCGGAACGGGCGGCCCACAGGCCGATCGCGTGGGCCAGGGCCCACCAGAGAAGGCCGAGCCACCAGATGCGGAGCGCCAGGCCCAGGACCAGGGCGATGGTGCCCATGGCGATGGCGTAGTCCCGGGGCATACCCGCCATCAAAACAGGCTCGGCGAGGGCTTGCGCGACCGGCAGCTCCCAGCCTTCCGGACGGGCGGGATCGCCGCCGCTCTGGACGATGCCCGCCATCACGCGATCTCCGCCCCGCCGGCGAAGCCGAAGAAGTCGAGGAAGAAGGTTGAGGCCGCGAAGGCGATGCAGAGGCCGAACATGATGCCGAGGCCCCGTCGCATCGAGGAGCCGTTCTCGCTCATGGCGATCCCGGCCCCGAAGACAACGACGGCGACCACGGCCGCGGCCTGGACGACCGGCCCGGTGATCGATTCGACGATCTGCTGGAGCGGCCCTTCCCAGGGCATTCCCGACCCGCCGGCCAGAGCCGGTCCGGCCGCCATGAGGCCGCACGTTATCGCTGCGCCAAACAGGCGGC
>NZ_JAHFPF010000142.1 GCF_023259385.1 Brevundimonas sp.
AGGCTGCCGGACCTGCCGGCCCCGCCGCCGGTCGAGCCGCCGTCGGTGCCGAATCCTCAGCCCGCGCCGGCGCCGGTCGGCTGATCAGCGCAGTTGGTAGGTCACCGTCGCGACGACGCGCACCCGCTTGTCCAGCGAGGTTGATTCCGTGTCGATGTCCTCGCGGGCCAGGATCTCGAACGAGCCCTGCGTGGCCTGACGGATCGGCCCCAGCGGCGCGCCGGAATCCTTGGCGAACTGCTCGGCGCCCGACCGGGCCGAGGCGGTGGCTTCGGCGATCATCGAGGGCCGCACGTCGTTCAGCTTGGTGAAGACGTAGTTCGGCGCGGCGAAGTCCAGCTGCACGCCTTGGCGCACCAGGTCGTTGAGCGCCCGTTCGGTGGTCGCCACACGCTGCACGTCATTGGTCCGCACCGTCACGCTCTGGGAGACGATGTAGCGGACCAGGTTCTCGGACGATCCGTATTCGCGCGCCTTGGTGTCGGTGACCTGCATGCGGCCGACGGACACCGCCGCGTCTGGATAGCCCTGCGTCCGCAGGAAGGTGCGCACCACGGCCAGGTCACGATCGATCTGGGCCTGGGCGGTCGGCAGGTCGTCGTTGGCGGACTTGAAGCTGAGGGTCAGGACGGCGAGGTCGGCGACCACGTTCCGCTCGGCCACGCCGCGCACGGTCACCTGTCGGTTGCCGACCTGGGCGTTGACCACGCCTGACCCGATGAAGGCCCCCGCGCCGATCAGTCCGATGGCGATCAGACCCCCGAAGACGGCGGGCGGCAGCAGGTTTTTGTCGAACTGAACGGCCACGGCGGGGCTCCCTGAAGAAGCGCCGACGATGCGCTCGCCACGGTGGTTGTCAATCGGTCGAAACCTGACCCGCGAAAGATCGGTCGCCGCCCGCCCAGGCCAGGGCCAGAAGGCGGCAGGCGGAGGCCAGAGGCGTGCGTCCGCGGGTCTCGTCGATCCGCTTCATAAGGCCCGCGTGCGACAGCCCCAACGCCGCGCCGACGCCGTCCAGCACGGTCCAGAATTCAGCCTCCAGCGCCACCGAGGTGGCGTGGCCGGACAGGGAGACGGAGCGCTTCTTCAGCATCCGGCCTCAGTAGGACGCTCAGCGCACGCCGACCAGCACGATATCGGCGCTGGCGGGCGCGCCGTTGGTCAGCACCGCGTGACGCGTGTCGGTGGTGAACCGCAGGGCGCCCGAGGGATCACGGATCTCGGCCCGAACGGCGTAGGTGTGCCGTGGATCGATCTGGCTGGAGGGGAGGCCGAGCGTCGCCTGGTACGGCGGTCCCCGTCCGTCCAGGGTCTCGCTATGTTCGGCCAGCACCCGGGCGGGGGCGTCCGCCAGGCTGACGTCCTCGACGCGCACCTTAAACACATGGCCCGGCGGCAGCAGGATGCGCTCGCGATAGGTGGCGGTGACGTTCACGGTGGTCATGCCGTGTCCGATCTGCGGATCCGGCGCCGCCGAGGGCGCACAGGCCGCCAGGGCCAGCGGCAGAAGGGTCATCAGGATGGCGCGTTGCATGAAGGGTCCTCCGTCAGGTTCAGACAACCTAACACATGTGGAGCGATCAGGCTGCGACGGTAACGTCGTTCACCCGCGGGACGGATCGCGGTATGGTGCCGCTGTCCTCCACCGGAACGCGCCATGACCGCCGCCGCCGACTTCGATGAATTCAAGCCGCAACGGTTGGAGCCGCTGACGGCCTTGCGGGCCTTCCGTCGTCTGATCCGCAACAAGGAGGACACCGCCCAGGTGTTCGAGATCATGCGCGCCCTGTCGGGCGGTTCGATCGGCCACGGCTACAACCGCATGCTCAAGACCATGGAAGGCGGCCGCCAGGCCTTCCTGCGCGAGGAGCTGGCGCACCGGCTGGACGACCCCGAATGGCTGGTCCGCTTCGGTCCCGGCACGGTCGGCGCCGCCTACCGCGAGTTCCGCGAGGCGCGGGGCTTCACGGCCGAAGGGCTGGCCGACGAGGCGCGCAAGGTCGCGCCCCTGGCCGACGCCGAGCATCCGGTCATCTGGTATTCGCGCCGCCTGCGCGACGTGCACGACATCTGGCACGTACTGACGGGCTATGAGACCGACGCGCTGGGCGAGGCCTGCGTGGTGGCCTTCTCCTACGCCCAGACCCACAACCTCGGCTTCGCCTTCATCGGCTGGGGCGCGGCGCGCGAGATCCAGCGCGAGAACCGCTCCATCCCGGCCCGCCGCGCGGTCTGGCAGGCCTACCGCAACGGCCGCGTCGCGCGCTGGCTGCCGGGGCTGGACTATGAGGTCCTGTTCGCCCGCCCGCTGGACGAGGCTCGGGCCCATCTGGGCATCCGTCCGGCCAGCGCCTATCACGCCGTCCCGGTCGAGGCGCGGCAGGCGCTGAAGCTGCGCGCCTGAGCCCGCGTCCGCACAGACAAGCACGCCTTATGTCGGATCACCGATAACCCGGCTTGTGCCCGGACCCCGGCGCGGTTCATCTGCAAGGCATGACCGCTCCGACCGAAGCCCCCGTCTCGCGTCCGCGCCTGTCCCGGACCACCCTGCTGGGGATCGGCGGGGTCATCATCTGCGCGATGATCTGGGGCACGACCTGGTACGCCATCACCCTGCAGATGGGCTCGACGGCGCTGCTGGCCTCGATCGTGTGGCGCTTCGGCCTGGCCTCGGCGGTGCTGTTCGTCGGCTGCCTGATCTTCCGCCAGAACCTGAAGCTGACCCGCGCCCAGCATCTGGCCGCGCTGGGGCAGGGGGCGTTCGCCTTCTCGGTCAGCTACAGCTTCACCTACGCGTCCGAGACCCACGTCGCCTCGGCCATCGTGGCGGTGACCTTCGCTTCCCTGACCTTCATCAACCTGGTGCTGTTCCGCCTGATCGCCCGCCAGAAGGCGGCGGCCGCCTCGTGGGGCGGGGCGATCCTCGGCCTGATCGGGGTGGCGGTGCTGTCGGGCGGAGAGGTGCTGGGCGCCGGCTTCGACCGTCGGGCGGCGGTGGGCGTGGGCCTGGCCCTGGTCGCCACCACGGCCTCGGCCTTCGGCAACTTCTTCGCCTGGAAGGGTCAGCAGCATGGTTCGGCGGCCATTCCCTCGACCGCCTGGGCCATGGCCTACGGCACCGGCCTGCTGGTCCTCTACGGCCTGGCGACCGGGGTGAAGTTCACCATGGACCTCAACCCGACCTACATCGGCTCGCTGCTGTATCTGTCGCTGTTCGGATCGGTGATCGCCTTCGGCCTGTATTTCACCATCGCCCGCACCCTCGGCTACGCCATGGCCAGCTACATCTCGGCCCTGACCCCGCCCATCGCCATGCTGGTGTCGGTCACCTTCGAGGGCGCGCGCTTCGGCTGGACCGCCCTGGCCGGCCTGCTGCTGGTGCTGTCGGGTCAGGCGCTGCTGATCCGCGCGCCGAAGAAGGTCTAGCGGCGGAACCAGCCCGCCTTCTTCTGTCGCCGGTCGGCCTCGAACAGAGGGGCGGCCTCGGCGGGATCTTTGGCCTTCGCCAGCTTTTCGCGCCGGATCTTCTCAGCCGTGATCCGGCGCATGGCGATCAGGGCGATCAGGCCGGCGCGGGTGTGCGGGGCGTAGCCGCCCATCTCAGTCCTCCAGCTTGGATCCATCCAGAAGCCGTTCGGCGCGCGTCCGTTCCTTTTGCGCCTTGGTCTTGTCCGCCTTCGAGCGTCCGTGGGCGGCGCGATTGGCGGCGGCGGCGGTTTTCGCCTCGGCCTTCGCCCGGTCCTTGCGGACCCGGTTCAGGTTCACGACCTCGCCCATGACGACCTCCGTGATGCAACCCGATGCGGATCGGGCGGTTTTCCCAGACCCAACCGTCTGAGGAGAGAACTCATGGTAGATGCATCGCAAATCCGCGAACACCTCGAAGTCGTCGGTTCCGACGGCGAACACGTCGGCCGCGTCGATCACGTCGTCGGCGACCAGATCGAACTGGCCAAGCTGGATCTCGCCGGCGGCTTCAAACACCACATGATTCCGGTCAGCTGGGTCGACCATGTCGATGAGCACGTCCATCTGAATGTGACGAAGGACGAGGCCAAGTCCCGCTGGACCGAGAAGCCCCACTAGCCTTTCCCAGGTTACCCCGAATTCACCTGCGGCCCGCTGTTACCGGCGGGCCGTTGGCTTATGTTGAGGGCATGATCCGTCTGCTCCTCAACATCCTCTGGTTCATCTTCGGCGGCTGGCTGTCCGGCCTGCTCTGGCTGTTCGGCGGCGCCGTCCTGGCCCTGACCATCGTCGGCCTGCCGTGGACCTTCGCGGCGTGGCGGATGGCCAGCTACAGCTTCTGGCCGTTCGGCCGTGAAGTGGTCTGGCAAGAGAACGTGAACCCCGTCGCCGGCGGCCTCGGGGTCGTGCTGAACGTGATCTGGTTCCTTGTGGCGGGCTGGTACATCGCCCTGTCGCACCTGCTGATCGCGGTGGCCGAGTTCATCACCATCATCGGCATCCCGTTCGCGCTGAAGGACCTGGACCTGGCCAAGCTGGCTCTCGCTCCGGTCGGGCGGACGATCCGCGACAAGCCTTGATGACGACTGGCGGCGCGCCACAACGTCAGGTTTCGTAAGTAACGTCGTTCTCCCATATCCGGATGCTGTCCGGACATCCAAGGGAGGACATGATGACTGACAGCATTGAACTACAAAGTCGGGATGACGACACCGTCATCTGGGCGCCTGAGTTCGAGACCCTGGCCGAGCCGGTGTTGCGCCCCGGCTATGTCCCGCCGAACGCGCCGGTCAGCAAGACGCCGACGTTGGGCGGGTCGCCCAAACACGTGAACTGGGAAGGGAACGTCGGTCCCGACAATCGTCGCTTCCTGCTGGACAGGCGTTTCCCGTGGGCCGCCGTCGGTCGTCTGCGCAGACCCGGCGATCCGGACTTCGCCACGGGCGTCCTCGTCGGTCCCCGGCATGTGCTGACGGTGTCGCATGCGGTGAACTGGGTGAATGTCAGCTCCGATCCCAATAAGCCGGACCTGCGCTACGACGCCCACAACCATCCGGTCCTGTTCGCCGCCGGCTACCGTGCGGATCAGGGTCCGGTGACGCCCTTCGGAGACGTACCGGTCGTCAAGGTCGTGACCGCCGTGCCTTACCTGCCGTCGCCCTTCGTGCCGCCGGGCATCGTGGATGCGGCCACGGGCGGCTCCATCAGCACCCGGGCGCTGGATCTGGCCGTTCTGATCCTCGCTGAGCCCATCGGCAACGCGGTCGGCTGGTTCGGCTTCACTGGCTGGAACAAGGACTGGAACGGCAAGGCGATGTGGAGCCACATCGGCTATCCGCAACTGTCGGACCAGGCGCCGCCCGAGCTGCTCTACGGAAGGCCCACCTACCAGGGACCGGACAGCCTGCCCGCCATCGTCGAGTTGCGGACCAAGGATTTCCGCATGCCGAACGGAAGCGTCATCAAGGCCACCAACATGATCAACACCTTCGACATCGAAGGCGGGCATTCGGGCGGTCCGATCTTTTCCTGGTTCGGCAACGAGGCCGCGCCGCGGGTCGCGGCGGTCATGAACGGCCGTCGTGGCAAGCCGGCGCCGGGCCAGGCGATGGACATCGGCCAAAGCGCCTCCGGCGGCTCCTATCTCGTCAACATGATCGACTACGCGCTCAAGACCTTCCCCTAGCCTTCAGCGTGACCTCGCCGGGACCGCTTCAGCCCGGCGAGATCATCTTCTCGGGACGGACGTACTGGTCGAACTCCTCGTTCGTCAGATAGCCGCCGCCGACCGTTTCCTCGCGCAGGGTGGTGCCGTTCTTGTGCGCCGTCTTGGCGATCTTGGCGCAGATGTCATAGCCCAGCTTGCCGTTCAGGGCCGTGACCAGCATCAGCGAGTTTTCAAGGCCGCGCTTGATGTTGTCCTCGCGCGGCTCGATCCCGACGACGCAGTTGTCGGTGAAGCTGATCGCCGCGTCGGCCATCAGGCGCACCGACTGCAGGAAGTTGTAAGCCATCACCGGGTTGAAGACGTTCAGCTCGAAATGCCCCTGCGACCCGGCGAAGGTCACGGCGGCCTGGTTGCCGAACACCTGCACGCACACCTGGGTCAGGGCTTCGCACTGGGTCGGATTGACCTTGCCCGGCATGATCGAGGAGCCCGGCTCGTTCTCCGGCAGGGCCAGTTCGCCCAGGCCCGATCGCGGGCCGGAGCCCAGGAAGCGGATGTCGTTGGCGATCTTGAACAGCGACGCGGCGACGGTGTTGATCGCGCCGTGGCTGAAGACCATGGCGTCGTGGGCGGCCAGGGCCTCGAACTTGTTCGGGGCGGTGACGAAGGGCAGGCCGGTGATGCCGGCGATCTGCTCGGCGACCTTCTCGGCGAAGCCCACGGGGGCGTTCAGGCCGGTGCCGACCGCGGTGCCGCCCTGGGCCAGCTCCATCAGCTTGGGCAGGGTCTGCTCGATCCGCTCGATGCCGTTGGCGACCTGCTGAGCGTAGCCGCCGAACTCCTGGCCCAGGGTCAGCGGGGTGGCGTCCTGGGTGTGGGTGCGGCCGATCTTGATGATGCCCTGCCAGGCGTCCGACTTGGCCTTCAGCGCGGCGTGCAGGTGCTTGAGGGCGGGCAGCAGGTCGCGCACCACCTGTTCCGCGCAGGCGACGTGCATCGCCGTGGGATAGGTGTCGTTCGACGACTGGCTCATATTGACGTGGTCGTTGGGATGGACCGGCTTTTTGGACCCCATCTCGCCGCCCAGCATCTCGATGGCGCGGTTCGAGATCACCTCGTTGGCGTTCATGTTCGACTGGGTGCCCGAGCCTGTCTGCCAGACGACCAGCGGGAAGTGGTCGTTGAGCTTGCCCTCGATCACTTCGTTGGCGGCGTCGACGATGGCCTTGCCGATGGCCGGGTCCAGCTTGCCCAGCGCCATATTGGTCTCGGCGGCGGCGCGCTTGACGATGCCCAGGGCGCGGACGATCGGCAGCGGTTGCTTCTCCCAACCGATCTTGAAGTTCCCCAGCGACCGTTCGGCCTGCGCCCCCCAATACCGGTCAGACTGAACCTCGATCGGGCCGAAGGTGTCGGTTTCGATGCGGTGGGTCATGGCGGAGAGGCTCTTCAGGCGTGGCGGGAGGATGCGCGGCGGTGTAGCACGAGCACGCGCGCGGACAAGGCGGAGGAGGTCGGTGATGCGGATCAGGACGGCGACGGTCATGGGCGCATTGGCGCTCGCGGCCTGCGCGACCACGGCGACCGGCGCGGAACAGCCGCGGGTCGTGCTCGAGACCGACGCCGGGCGGATGGTGCTCGCGCTCGACCTCGACAGGGCGCCGCTGTCGACCTGCAACTTCCTCGCCTACGTCACCGACGGCGATTACGACGGGGGAAGCTTCTTCCGCACCGTGGTGCGCCAGACCAACGCCAATCCCTATCCGATCGATGTCATCCAGGCCGCCACGCCGCGCGGTTCGGACGACGATTCGCGCCCGCCCATCCCGCTGGAGCGCACCCGCGACATCGGCCTGCGCCACGTCGCCGGCGCCGTCTCCATGGCCCGCGACGGGCCGGACACCGCCACCTCCAGCTTCTTCATCGTGACCCAGGACACGCCCGTGCTCGACTTCGGCGGGGGGCGCAATCCGGACGGCCAGGGCTTCGCCGCCTTCGGTCATCTGGTCGAGGGGCTGGATGTGGCGCGCCGCATCCAGATGTCTCCGGCGAACGGCCAGGAGCAACTGACTCCGCCGGTCGTCCTCCGCTCGGCCCGCATCGTGGGCGAGGTCCCGGCCCAGTGCCGACCGTGACCGCCGGCTGGATCGGGACCGGCAAGGTTCGGGCGCGCGAACTGGACGGCGTGGTCGAGATCACCGTCGAGGGGCTGACCACCCAGGCCAAATACTACAAGCCGCTGGTCTATGAGTTCATGCGCAAGGAGTGGACCTCGCGTCCGTCCTGGGGCGACTACGTCGTCGAGATCGTCATGGAGCACGTCGGCGATCCGCCCTGGATGGACCTGGACAATCTGGCCAAGGCCTTGCTGGACGCCATCAAGGGCTATCTGTTCCACGACGACAGCCAGGTCGCCCGCCTGCTGGTCGAACGCCACGAGGGCGAGCGCGAGCGCATCACGATCCGGGTGTTTCCGCGAAACTGAATTCTCCCTCCCCCTTGTGGGGAGGGATGTCGGCGCGTCGGCGGCGACTCGTATCCGAGCGCTCGGCTCCCCACCCGTCCCGCTGCGCGGTCCACCCTCCCCAGGAGGGGAGGGAGAGCTACGGCGCCCTTTGATTGAACCGCCGGCCGCGTCGGGTCGAGAAGGCGGAGCCTTCTGAGCGCGGCCTAACGTGAATCGCTGCGCTGAAAGCGCAGCGTCGGCAGGCGCATCTGCATGTCGGCCCCGACGAACAGCTGCGGCTCGGAAGGGTGATCGACCTCCGCCTCCTGCTCCTTGCGGCTGACGCAGGCGCGGGTAGTGGCGGCTAGGGAGAGGAAGTCGGTGGCGGTCGGCAGGCTTTCCAGCACACAGCCGTCGAACCACGGATAGTGCTCGTCAGCACCGCAGCCGAACGAGGGCCGGTCGCGCCGCGCCGCGGTCAGGACCATCCTGTTCGGCGCCTGCAGGGCGTTGACGAAGATGCCGGAATAGCAGGCCGAGATGATCACCACGGTCGGGCGCGCGCCACAGCTGTTGCGCACCATGTTGGACATGAGGTCCGGCGCCATGCGCGGCGCATCGCCGAAGACCATGCCGTCGGGCGCGCCGTGCGAGGTGAAATAGATCAGGCAGCCGCGCGTGGTCTTCGCCGCGGCCGCGCGCACGCCGGCCAGCACCGTCGCCGGGCTGTCGGTGCGCAGGGAATAATCGACCATGTCGGTGCGGCTGAAGCCGGCGTCGAGGAAGCCCCGGATCAGGTCGCGCCGGGCGTTGTCGAAGGCCTGGATCGGCTGTCCGCGGCTGTCACGCCAGTCGGCCTGGATGATCGCCGAGGTCCACCCCTCGAAGCGGCTGGGCGCCTGCGCGGCCGCCGGTCCGGCGAGCGTCAGCAGCCCGGCCAGCAGAACGATCAAACCCCGAAGCATGCGCAACCCCCGCTGTTCCAGTCCGCTCAAGTTAGTCCATGCGGCGGAGAGGGGAAGGGGTCACTTCTTGCGGAATTGATCCAGCGAAACG
>NZ_JAHFPF010000143.1:0-3167 GCF_023259385.1 Brevundimonas sp.
CCCAGGGCGGAGACGGAGGTCGGGGTGAAGGCGGAGGATGAGGTGTTGAAGCGGGTCATTGGACCAGTCCTTGAGACTGTCGAGCGCCCCATGCGCAACGACCCCGGTTTTGGCCACAGCGGGGTCCCCGGCAGTCACCGGAACGGGCGGCCCCTTGGACGTCCGTGGAGGGGAACGGCGCAGCCGTTGACTTCCGGGGTGCTGTGACAAAATCGGAGGGCGTTGTGTGGGGGCAAGTCCTCGCCCGCCTTCGGGCGAGGACACGACTCGGCGCCGTCGCGCCGATACAGACGAAGACACATCGACGGCCGGTCCCCGGCGACGGCGCGCCGTCGCCTGCGCCTCCTGTCCGTGCGTTCGGCGGAGCCCGCCACTACGGCGGCAGACCCGGGACGACGTCCGGTTCATAAGGCCGCCGTCGCTCCACGGAGCGGTCCGCCGGCGACAGACCGACAGCGGCCCCGGCCGCGACCCCGTGATGTGCGGCAGGCTCCGGATGCCGGATGGAGCGCCTCAGGTCAGGCCCGCGAGGCGCATCAGGTCTTCTGCGTCATGGCGGACAGGGCCGCGGTAGCCGATCTCGGCGTGGGCGGCGCAGAAGGCGCCCCGGGCGATCCTCCGGCCGCACAGGGCGAACCCGGGCTCGCCAGGATCGCCATACGGCCAGCGGCAGTCCAGGCGGCGAACCGACAGCAGGGTCGCCGTTCCGTGCGACGGCGCTTCGACCGAGCGTCGCCCCGGCGGCATGGGGCAGGACACGGGGGCGTCCCTGGCGGGCGAGGCCCGGCGCGGAGCCGGACCCGCAGCGAGCTTTACGGACCTTGAAGCGGTGGGGCGCTCCGCCGACAGACCCATGCGATAAACCTTGCCCAGCACCGCGCTGCGCGTGACGCCGTGGCCCAGGTCGCGCGCGACCTGCGCTGCGCTCCGGCCTTCCAGCCAGAGGGTCTTGAGACGACCGATGCGGTCTTCGGTCCAGGCGGAGGCGGTCATGGCGGAACTCCGATGCCAACGAGCCCCATCGGCTCGCCCGCGCCCGGCCTCGCTTCATCCTCCCGGCCAACGGAGAAACGGCCCGACGCTCGCGCGCCGGGCCGTTCCGCCTTCCGCCGCCAGATCAGAACGGGATGTCGTCGTTCAGATCGTATCCGCTCGCCGGCTCCTGCATCTGCTGGCCGACGGTCCCGTCGTTCGTCGACGGCCGGTCGCGCCGGTTCTTCAACCGGATGTCGCCCACGACCAGACGCAGATCATAGTGCTCGACCCCGTCCTTCCCGGTCCAGGTGTCGTTCTCGACATGGCCCTGGATCACGACGCGGCTGCCCTTGCGCGCGAAGGCCTCGATGTATCTCTCGGTCGTCGCCTCGTTGAAACAGATGCAGTTGAAGCCGGTCGTGCGCTCGCCCGGTGTGCCGTCGGCGCGCCGGAAGCGGGTGGTCTCCAGAACGCGGAAGCTCGCCCGCTTCTTGCCCGACCCATGGGCGGACAGGATGGACGGGTCGGCGGCCAGATAGCCTTCGAGGGTGAGGGTTTGCATGGTCAGTCTCCTGGGAATGAATGAGGGTTGAGGGTCAGGCGGCGGCGCGGTCAGGGTCAGAGGCGACGGCGGCGTCGGCGTCGCGGTCCTCCGCCCAGTCGAGGACGGTCAGCCGGTTCACCACCAGTTCCTTGGCGGTGCGTTCGGTCCCGTCCTTGGCCGCGTAGGCCGTGTCGATGAAGGCCCCGACGACGACGGCTTCGCAGCCTTGGGCCAGTCCGCGGGCGATGACCTTCTCGTTCAGGCCTTTCGACCAGCTGACGCAGTTGACGCCGACGAGCCGGTCCTTTCCGGCGCTGTCCACGCCGCGCTTTTCGAGCAGCCGGAAGACCGCCTTGGCGAAGTCCGGGCTGATCTGGGGGTCGGCCGCCAGGCGGCCGGTGAACACCATGGTCTGCATGTCAGTCTCCTGTTGATCCGAAGCGCCGGGGAGCCGATCTCCCCAACCCGCTTCACCCGAAACCTCCCTTCCTCCCGTCCTCCTCCTGATCGGGCCGGCCTTGGGCCGCCGGTCGGCGCACGCCGGGCGCAAAGAGACTCCGCCCCGACCACGGCCGGAGCGGAGTTTGATCGGACCAGAGATTCAGGCAGCAGGGTGGCCGAGGGCGACCGCTCCGGCTGGGGTGACGACGAAGGCGCCGGCTCCGTCCGCCCGTTCCCCGCCCGGGGGATCCCCGTCGCCGGCCTCGTCATCGCGCGCCTCGTCCCCGGCCCCGCCATCGGTCTCATCCCCGTTCTCGTACGGGGCCGAAGACGCGGTCCAGGACAGGCTCGCCGGCGCCCAGACACGAGCCGCGGCCTGTTCGGCGACCCAATCAACCAGTTCGGTCTTCTTCAGCGCTCCAGCGCGGTCGTCCGCCGCGCCCATGTCGGCGAGCATGCCGAGCAGCAGGGGTTTGGAGTGCGGCTGCAAAAACGGCGCGTCCGGCGTCCAGTGCCGGGTGATCTCCGCCCTGCACAAAACCGCCAGTTCGGCCGCTTCGGCCCGAGCCGCTCGTCGGATCAGGGTAGTCCGCTCTTCCCGCAGGTCGAGCGAAACGGCCGTGAGCTCGGCCAGCAGCGCCATCCGGTCGTCGTGAGCCAGGCTGTGGACCCAGGCGATCACCGTCTCGCCCGAGGCCTCCCAGACGCCGCGCCGCCCGTCCAGACGCTCCCGGACGTCGCCGTCCAGGGACTCGATGACCCGGCCGCCGGCCGGCGCGAACGGACTGACGGTGATGGCCAGCGCCGACTCCGAGCGGGCGTCGCCGCCGCCGGCGACCAGCACGGTGAACAGCCGGGCGATCAGGGCGGTCAGGGCCGTCCGTGGATCGTCCGCCACGGCGCGGATGAGGCCGCGGGTCGCCACGTCGGTGCGGGCCGCATGCAGGACATGGTTGATCCCCTCGATGTCCGGCGAGGGGGCCGCGGCGACCGGCGGACTGTAGCCGGGAGCAAGGGCCGGCACGGTCTGGTCCGCCTCTCCGTCCTGATCTTCCGCCGGCTCGACCTCCGGTTCGATGGGCGCATAACACCGGACCTCGACGCCCGCGCGCAGCGACGGCCAAAGCACCAGGACGGTGACCACGCGCGAGCCGGCGCCCGCCTGGTCCCGGGCGATTTTAGCGCGGATCATCGGCAGAAGCCGATC
>NZ_JAHFPF010000143.1:3177-9040 GCF_023259385.1 Brevundimonas sp.
CGCCTCGCGCCAAGCCATCATCTCGTCGGCTGACAGGGCCCCGCCATGGACGTAGCCCAGTTGTTCGAGATCGTCGGGCAGCTCAGGCGACGGACCGGCCGTCACATGGACTTCCAGGCCCTCGCCCTCCAGCACTGCGGCGATCTCCCGCGCACGTCTCATCCAGGCCTCGGTCAACAGATCGGGATCGAGCAGCACCGGCGGGAGCTCCCCGAACAGGTCGGTTTCCGTCCGGCCGCCGGCCGCGGCATAGAGGTCCGGGCCGACCAGGGCGCAGCGCGGGTCGCGGGTCGTGACCCGGCTTTCGTCAAGCCGTTCGGTGATGCGCCAGTCCTGGAAGCCGTGGCCGTCCAGCGCGTGACGGGCCAGCTCGGCCTGCTCGTCCTCATCCTTGAGCCGGGCCAGCAGCCGGGCCTGGCGCAGGGTGATCCGGCCGGCTTTGAGCGCCTCGAGCGCGACCGGCGGCAGGGCGGACAGGGCGGCGAGACGCTTGATCTCTACCTCGGCGTAGCCGAGTGCCTGGGCGATCGCCGTCACGGTGAGTCTGGCCTTCAGCATGCGGCCGATGGCGGCGATGACGTCGGCGACATGCACCGGCGCCGCGGTGTTGGTCAGGACCACCGCCGCGGCCTGGCGCGCCCGATCCGTCTCCTCGAACACCTCGACGGGATGGTCGTCGTCGATGTCCCCGGCGTCGCGCAGCAGGCGCAGGGCGAGCAGCCTGCGGCGGCCGTCCAGCATCATGAACGCCGCCTCCTTGCGGCGGCCGGGCCTCACCGTCGGAAACAGCAACAGGCCGGCGGCCTTGATGGTGGCCGCCAACTCGGGAATGTCATCGTCCGGCGGCTCGCCGAAGCGCAGGTTTTCCGGCGCGATGTCGAGGTCTTTCAGACGAACGATGCGCTGACGTCGCGAGGACGCCGCGGCGGCGGCGACGCTCGTCGTCTCGACGACGGGGACGGAATGGGCGCGTCTGGTCATGGCAGGTCTCCTGCCGGCCGACGAGGCCTATTCCCCGCCGCGCCGGCGCCCTTCAGCGCCCTTCCTCCCTCCTCCTGGCGGCGGTCGCCGCCTCGTTCCAGTCCTCGAACGGAGGCTCCGGCAGAACCAGGCGAACCGACACGCCGGTCGCCCTCAGCCGCCGGCGAAGCGCCGCGCCCGCCGCCTCCCCCGCCGGGCCCCGGTCGGCGGCGACAAGGACCCGGCGGGCTTCCAGCGGCGCGATCCAGGCGGAGAGGTTGTGAGCCGACAACAAGGCCCAGCCCGGGAGGCGGAAATGCGCCGCCGCGGACAGGACGGTCATCACGCCCTCGCCGACCACGAGGGTCTGCGCGACCGGCGCAAGCCGCACCGCCGATCCGGGAGGAAGGATCCCGACGGTCTTGCGCGGGAGGCGCAGGCCCTTGGCCATGCGGCCGTTCGGTTCGAGATACACCAGTTCGACGGCCGTCAGGACGCCGGCCCCATCGCTGATCCGGGCGACGAGGGCCGGTCGGGTCGCGCCTTCGGGCCGGAACACGGACACCGGCGCCGCCGGATGATGGCGAAGATCGCAAAGGTCGCCCGGCAGCGTGCGGACGGCGCGCCCGACGAGGTGCCGGTGCGAGACGCATCCCTCGGTCAAATCCGCGGCCCCGGCCCAGATCCGCTGTGCCGCAGCGAGGCGAGCGCGCCGATCCGGCCGGGCCGCCAGGTGCGACGCCGGAGCCTGCGCCGATGACGCGGGGCTTGCGGTCGGACGGCACGCCGCGTCGATCAGCCCCCGGCCGAGAAGATCCTCCCGAACGGCGCGCCAGCCGGCCGCTCCGAAGCCGTGGATGATCAACCGGTCTCCGTCGAGCAGAAGGGACACCGACCGGTCGCCGGTGCTGTGGCCGGGCGCAGGGACGTTAGCGCGCCGACCGCCGCAGTACAGTTCGCCGCCAAGGGCGGCGACGATGTGTTTCAGGGTCATGGCCGCCTCAGATCAGGCCCAGGGCCTTGAAGCTGGCCGTGCCTTCGCGGCCGACGACGAGGTGGTCATGGATCTGAAGGCCGAAGACCCGGGCGGCCTCGACGATCTGGCGCGTCATCTCGATGTCGGCCCGCGACGGCGTCGGATCGCCGGACGGATGATTGTGCACCAGGATCACCGCCGAGGCGGAGAGCTCAAGGGCGCGCCGGATCACTTCGCGCGGGTAGACGGGGGCGTGATCCACCGTGCCCTCCGCGGCAAATTCGTCGCGAAGCAGGATGTTGCGGCGGTCGAGGTAGAGCGCGCGAAATTGTTCGCGCGGTTCGTGGGCGAGCGCCGTCCGGACATAGGCCAGAAGCGCCGTCCAGGAGGTGATCACAGGGCGGCGGCAGGCGTCCTCGCGCGCCAGGCGGATCGCGAACTCGCGCAGCAGCTTGAGGTCCGTCGGAACCGCAGGCCCGGCGCTTGACGCGCGCGCCAGTTCGCCGGGCGTCGCGCCGGCCACGGCGCCCAGGCTTCCGAACCGATCGAGCAGGACGCCGGCGAGCCGCTCCGGATCCGCGTCCGGATCCGTCCGCCTCAGCAGCAGGGCCAGAAGGGTCTGATCGTCCATCGCCGCATCGACAAGGGTCGGCGACAGGGCGGCGCGCCGGCGCGGTTCGGGGGTCGGCGCCCGGTTCGGGGTCGATGACATGGCGGTTTCCTCCGCTCCACCACGGAGCGCCCGCCGTCCGGCCTTCCTTTCTCCTCCGGCCCGCCTGTCCCCCGACCGACGGCGCGTCACCCTGCGTCGATGAATGGTCTTCTGATCTGCGCCGGGATCCTGCTGGTTCCCGTCGCCGCCCGGGCTGATCCCTGCGAGGGCCGGTTGCCCGGGCGGCCCGGCGATCGGCTCCCTGACTCCGGCGGGACGCTGCGACCGGTTGCCTCAGGAGGCGAAGCCGTCGCAGAGTGGGAGACCCAACCGCCGCAAACCAGGATTCCGACCATGTCCGCCGCCAGAACGCTTCTCGCCCTCGCCGTCTCCATGTCGATCATCTCCAGCGGGCCGGCGTTCGCTCATGATCCGGTCCCGGCCGCGGCCGCTTCCATCGACGATGTCCAGGCGGAAGCGGTGGCGGCCGCGAGCGTCGTCGACGCCTTTCACGCCGCGCTCGAACATGGCGACACCGACGCTGCGCTGGCCCTCCTGGCCGATGACGTGTTGATCTTTGAAGGCGGCGGGGCCGAGCGATCGAAAGCCGAATACGCCCAGCACCACCTAGCCGCCGACGCCGCCTTCTCGGCGGCCGTGCCCAACACGAGGTCACGGCGCTCGGCGCGCGCCAGCGCTGACAGCGCCTGGGTCGCGAGCGAAGGCCGGACGACGGGCCAGTTCAACGGTCGCCCCATCGACAGTCTGTCGGCCGAGACGATGGTTCTCCGTCGCGAGGCCGACGGGTGGCGGATCGCGCACATTCACTGGTCCTCGCATGCGGCGCGCTGATCCGCCCTTGAGCCGCAGGCGGACCGTGGACCGCCCTTTCCGGCGACCCGGTCGCATCAAGGCTGGAGGGCGCTCGCGGATTTGAACCACGATCTGCGGATTAAATGTCCGCCGCTTTGCGCCATTAAGCTAAGCGCCCAGAGGGCGGCTCAGGACGACCGCCTCACTTTCCCATGATCGAAGGTAAAGCTTAAGTCCCGATAACCTGTCGCGGGCGCCCTGGGACTCTTGCGCGTCCCATGCATCGGGTCCGCATCCATCCTGGAATCCCGGCCACGGCAGGTTTCGAACGCGCGCGCTCTGTCTCGTCGCCGACGATCAGAGGTCGGCGTCTGCGGCCCGTCCGTGGCGACGAGGGATGCGCACCGTTCACATTGCGCGGCGCACGGGCCATCGAGGCCAGAGGCGGCGCCCGATGACCCCGGGCCGGGTGAGATTGAGCAAGCCGGGACCGCTTCACAGCATATAGCCGACGTCTGATGCCCCGGTCGGGTAGGCGAACATGGTCGTCTTCAGGTCATTGGCGGTCAGCCCAAGCCTGATCGCCAGCGCGAATATGTTGATGACCTCGTCCACGTTCGGCCCCACGAGGTGAGCCCCCAGCACGCGCTCGGCGCCCTCTTCGACCAATACCTTGAAGCCGTAGGTGGGTTCGGCGGCAGCGCGCGCGGTGAACCAGTCGGACGCCTTCTGGCTTTTGACGCGGTACAGAAGACCTTGCTCCCTGGCCTCCCGCTCCGTCAGTCCGACCGCCGCGATGGGCGGGATGGTGAAGGCCACGCTGGGCACGCCGCGATAGTTCGGCCGCTCCGTATTTCCGTTCAGGATGTTGGCGGCGACGACCTTGGCGTCGTGGCTCGACACGGGCGTGAGCGGCGGTCCGAGCTGGGCCGCGTCACCCGCGGCATAGACGGCCGGATTGGAGACGCTCTGGAGAAATTCGTTAAGCCTCAGACGACCCATCTCCTGCTCTATCCCGGCCGCGTCGAGATCGAGATCGCCGATCGCGGGGGTCCGTCCGGCGGCGTGGATCACCAGGTCGGCGTCGAAAGCGAGGGGCTGGTCATTGGCGCGGGCGTGGACCCGGAAACCGTCGCGCGTCTGCTCGATGCTCTCGACCGTCGTTTCGAGGCGCACATCCACGCCGAGTTGGCGGAAGCTTTCCATGAGCCAGCCCACAACATCGGGGTCGAACCGGGGAAGCAGCCGCTCGCTGCGCTGGAGAATGACCACTTCGGCTCCAGCCCGCGCGGCGATGTGGGAGAACTCCGCGGCGATGTAACCGCCGCCGACCAGAACAATGCGCTTCGGCATGACATCCAGTTCGAGGAAGTCCTCGTTGGTGACCAGATGCGCCTCGCCAGGGATGCCGAGCTTCATGGGTTCAGCCCCGGTTGCGATGAGCAGATTCCGAAACGTCAGTGTCTCCCCGCCCACGTCAAGGCTGTTGGGGCCGGTGAGACGCGCCCGTCCATGAAAGGCGTCGATGCCTTTTTCGAGATACCGTTCCTCGTGCTTTTCAGGGACGGGATCGGTGAAACTCCGCTTGAATGCGATCAGGTCGGCCCAGGCGATATGGGTATCTCCGGCGACGCCCTTGCCGCGCATCCGTCGCGCGTGATCGACGGCGCTCGCTCCGCTGATCAACATCTTCTTTGGATCACAGCCCCGGAGCGCGCATGTGCCGCCGTAGGGGCGAAAGTCGATGACAGCGACGCTGCGGCCAGCGGCCCGAACGCGCATCGCACCCACCATCGCGGCGGTTCCTGATCCGATCACGACAAGATCGTAGTTCCTGGTCATCGGCGCAGCCTCCGCGCTGGGTTGAATCTGTCTCGGTCGATCCATGAGCGCTGGGCCGGCCGGCGATCCCTCAGATCCGAAAGGCTGTAGAGCGCCTCCGCCACGGCCGCTTTGACGGCGCCGACCACAAGGTGCCCCGCGAACCCTCGAACATGGGTGAGCACAGGGTAGTCACGGTTGGGCGCGCTGTAGCCCAACGCAGGCGTCAGGCCTTCGTCGATTATCAGCGACATGGTCGCGCCGCTGACGAACGCGGCGCCGGAAGCGCCTATGCGGGTGTTGCGCCGAAGTTGCCCGTAGATGGGTCCCCAAAGCGCGCCCATGGCATAGTGAACCGCATGGCCGGCGCGGGCCCGCGCCTTCTCATCCAGTCGAACGCCCAGCCGGTTCGCCATGTCCAGGGCCGCGATTTCCGCCGGGGGGCCGGGTCGAACACGTTCCTCTTTTTCTCTGACCGGTGCTGGCGTCACGCTGTAGAGCGCCGTCTGCGCCCAGTCGGTCACCTTGGTGGCGACAAGGCCGGCAACGACGCCAATGGCTATGTCCACCGCTAGCGTTTTCGCTAGGTCGCGCATAACTTGCCTCCTGACGCTCAGACGGTCCGTCGCCTGGTAGATTCG
>NZ_JAHFPF010000144.1 GCF_023259385.1 Brevundimonas sp.
AATCCTAAGACCTTCATCATTCACGCGGCATGGCTGCGTCAGGCTTTCGCCCATTGCGCAAGATTCCCCACTGCTGCCTCCCGTAGGAGTTTGGGCCGTGTCTCAGTCCCAATGTGGCTGGTCATCCTCTCAGACCAGCTACTGATCGTCGCCTTGGTGAGCCATTACCTCACCAACAAGCTAATCAGACGCGGGCCGCTCTAAAGGCGATAAATCTTTCCCCCGAAGGGCACATTCGGCATTACCACCCGTTTCCAGGAGCTATTCCGAACCTAAAGGCACGTTCCCACGTGTTACTCACCCGTCCGCCACTAACCCCGAAGGGTCCGTTCGACTTGCATGTGTTAGGCCTGCCGCCAGCGTTCGCTCTGAGCCAGGATCAAACTCTCAGGTTGAGTTGACTATCTGACCTAAAGCAGACCGATCCGAAGACCGGTTGGCATTAGTTCTACGTATTCTTGACGAGATCCCACGATCGCCTGATCCGAAGACCAAACGACATGGTGTATCTTTTCAAAAAGACCGCAGTTGTCAGTGTCGACATTTGATAACCCCGAAGGGTTATCGCTAGGACACCGCCGCCTGCGTTTCTCTTTCCAGATCAACGATTTCAAAGACCCGAACCGGAAGCTTTCCAGTCCCACCGTTTAGCGCCCGGTTCCGGCGGAGGCGGCGATTTAGTCGCCTCAGAAGTCCGTGTCAAGCGATCATTCCGAAGAGCGATCTCTTTTTTCCGGGCCCCGCCGAAGCGAGGGAGGCGGGTGTTTACCGCCTCATTTTCCTGCGTCAAGTGGTTCTTTTTAAAGAAGAACCTCTTTCTTCAGAACCGCCCCGGAAGGCGATGGAGGCGGGTGTTTAGCGCCTCCGTTTTCCGTGTCAAGCGGTTCTTTTTAAAGAAGAACCTCTCTCTGCGGGGCCGCCCCGGAGGGCGGTGGAGGCGGGCTTCTAGGGAAGTCCGTTCTCCGTGTCAACCGGGCTTTTTCAGCCATTTTGCGGAGAGAAGATCGAGACCTTCCAGACCGCAAAAAATCACCGGGAGGAAAGCCGAGAGGCTTGCCTCTGTGTTCGTTTCCGACGATTCGATTGGAGCGCGGAACCTAACCAAACCACCTTTCAGAAGCAAGACCCTTTCGGTTCTTTTTCCGTGGGGTCCCTGGAGGCTTTCGTCTCCGTGGGGCCCCGGTGGCCGGCCCGTTTCCGAGCGAGGCGGCGATATACGCAGCGGCCTTTTGGACCGCAACCTGAATCCGACAGTTTTACGAACTTTCTCACCGACTCCGGGTCGGCGGACGCCGGTCCATCCCCGCTCAGCCAGCCGCTATATAGGTTCTGAGGGATTCAGCCTCATGGGTGGCTTCGGCGATCTGGCATTTCACCACGTCCCCGATCGAGATGACCCCGGCCAGCCGCCCCCCGGCCAGGACCGGCAGATGGCGGATTCGGCGGTCGGTCATCCGCTCCATGAGAATCGAGACGGTTTCGGCCGGGGCGGCGAAGACCACATCGCCAGTCATGAAGTCGGAAACCGGACGCGTCAGCCCGGCCGCGCCCTCACGCGCCACGGCCCGCACCACGTCCCGTTCGGACAGAACCCCGACCACACGGTCGTCCTGACATACGATCAGCGCGCCGACGCGGCGGCGCTCCAACTCGCCGCAGGCCTCGGCCAGGCTCAAGCCCGGCGCGATGGCGTAGACGGCGTCTCCCTTGTCCTTGAGAATCTCGGCGACCAGCATGGCGGCGTCTCCCCTTCCCTTGAGAGCGGCGGCCGCGGCGGGGCCGCATCAGCCGGCAGGATCACCCGGATCGGCTTTCGAATCAAATCCGGTCCGACCGCTGAACATCCGGCTCCACGGCCCGATCGCCACCAGACCGAACAGATAACCGAACGCATGAGCCTCCCAGGCGATATCGGCGCTCGCCGTGCCGGGCATCAGGCCGATCAGGCCCACCACGACATTCATCCCCATCAGCACCGCCGAGATGGTCAGCACGCGCCGGTCGGTCAGGGACCTCAGCCCTCCATCGCGGCGGCCCAGCAGGCGGATCGCGGCGCCGGTCAGACCGAACACCGCACCCGACGCGCCGGCCCCCAGGTTCTGGCTCTCCATATGAAGGAGACCCCAGCCGAGGGCGGCGACCACGCCGCACGCCATATAGAAGAGAAGGAAACCGACCGCGCCGGCCGCGTCCGGCATGCGCCGCGCCACCGGCGGACCGAAGGCGAGCGCGCCCAGGGCGTTCATGCCCGCATGGGTCCAGCCCACGTGCACGAACATCGCGGTCAGCAACCCGGGCCACCACTGGCCGTCCAGGAGGGACGCGGGACGGAAGGCCAGGCTCACCCCACCGTCGGGCAATTCTCTCTGCACTATAAAGAGTGCGGGAATCGAAATGACGACCAGGATCGACACTAGCGGCGCGTTGAACAGCCGCTCACGGGGCGGCGCATCGGTCACGGCCGACCTCCGGTGTTTCGCGGCGCGGTCGCCGTCCGACGTTCTGGCAAGCGGTTCTTAATAACCATGTCCCAGATTGGCGCGCGGAGTGCTTAGCGCTCGGTAAACCGTGTTTCGGGGAGAATCGCCGCCATGCCAGCCAGATTGAAGGTCGCCGCCGCGATCGTGCTCGCCGCCGCCGCCCTCCCCGTCGCCGCCCAGGCACAGTCCGCGGGCTCGTCCAGCATGGGGACCTATACGGCCGGCTATGGCGGCGCGCGCTACAGCACGGCCCAGCCTCAGACAGGCTCGACCCGCGACGCCAACGGCAACCGGCTGATCGTCAACGGCATCATCCAGTCCGGCGCCAGCACCTATTCCAGCACCTCGGGCGGCGTGGGCTCCAACTACACCGGCGCGGGCCGGGGCCAGACCATCGGCGGCTCCACCGCCATCGGCAACAGCCTGAACGTCGTCGTCCAGGGCAACCACAACACGGTCATCGTCAACTCCAGCCAGGTCAACAACGGCAATGTCACCGCCGGCACCGACCTCAACGGCACCCTGAGGCTTCCATGAGCGCTGGCCGGACCCTTCGGCTGTTCAAGACCCTGGGGGTGGCCTGTGCGGCCGCCGCCCTCTTGAGCGGCTGCATCTCGGCGACCGCGAACTCTCGCGGCGTCTACGCCACCCCGATCGGCAATGCGCCGGTGACGGCCAACCCGACGCCCTATTCGGCGGCGCTGTACTGCATGGCCGACTACGCCCGTCGCTACAGCCTGCCCTCCCCGCGCATGGCGGTGGGCCGGATCGCCGACTACACGGGCACGGTCTCCGCCGACGGCGGACGCCAGGTCACCGGCGGGGCCTCGCTGATGGCCATGACCGCCCTGGCCAAGTCCGGCGCCCGGATGGTCGAGCGCTATGACACCTCGATCTCCGAAATGGAGCTACGCTACGCCAACAACCGCCTGATCGGCGACGAGGGCCCCGGCGGCGCGGACGACATCCAGTACCGCCGCATCATCGCGGGCTCGGTGCCGGGCTCGGACTTCTACATCATCGGCGGCATCACCGAGGTGAACCACAACATCCGCTCGGGCGGATTCGACATGGCCGCGGGCCAGGCCTCGACCGACACGCCGCTGTCGGCCGCCTTCGCCGGCCGGGCCTATGTCATGAACATCGCCATCGACCTGCGGCTGGTGCAGACCACCACGAACGAGGTCGTCGATGTCGTCTCGTACCAGAAGCAGATCATCGGCCGCGAGATCTCGGCCGGGGTGTTCGACTTCCTGAACGGCAATGTCTTCGACATCTCGGCGGGCGAAGGCGCGCTGGAGCCGGTTCAGCTGGCCGTCCGCGCCCTGATCGAGCGGGCGACGGTCGAGTTCATGGCCAATCTGTATGGCGCGCCCGGCCCCGAGGTCTGCCTGCAGGCCGGTCCGGACCCGCTGGGCGGCACGGTCGGCGCGACCGGCGGCTACTATCCGGCTTACCCCAACACGGAGACCAACAATGGTCAGACCCGTGCGGATCCGTCTCGCTGGCACGATCGCCGCGACGGTGATGTGCGTCGCAGCCGCTACTGAGGCCGCCGCTCAGACACCCCCGCAGGACAACAGCCTTGTCCTGAACAACCAGCTTCAGCTCGGCGATGTCTTCGCCGACCAGACGCTCAATGTGGTCGATTCCCAGGACCAGGTGACTGTCGGGACCACCGCCAACGGCAACACCGCCTCGGGCGCGGTCGAGAACGGCACGGTCACGGTCCGCTCGACGCAGGACATGCGGGGCGATTCCATCGCCACGACCTCGGTCACCCTGGGCGGCGACACCTCGGGTCCCGTCGCGGTGCAGTCCAATGCGGGCGGCAACTATCTGGCGGTCAGCGGCTATGACGCCGACGTCACCGTCGAGGCGACCCAGCGCAACACTGGCGGTCTGGTCGGGGCCCTGACCGAGGTCGGCGATGAGAACGCGCGCCTGCTGGCCGGAGGCGTCGTATCGGCCACGGCGACCTCCAACAGCGTCTCCCTGTATGGCGAACGCAGCGTCGTGCAGGGCACGATCGAACAATCGTCCTCCGCCACCGTGCGGGCCTACAGCCGTCTGGACAGCCAGTATGTTCCGGCCGCCGCCGAGGTGCAGGCCCAGGCCATGGGCAACGCCATCGGGGTGAACAGCGGTCAGACCTCGGGGCAGAACCTGGCCTTCGACCAGACCTCGACGGGCGACTTCATCGAGGCCGAGGCCAGCGCCAATACCGGCAACGGCTGGGATCTGGCCTCCCGCGCGCGCGCCGTCGGCAACTACGCCAACAGCTACAACTCGGGCGGCTCGGTCGTGACCGAGTCGGCGCAGGACAACTCGTCCTTCATCCGCTCGGCGACGACCACCACCGCCTATGACTATGGTCGTGCGCAAGCCTATGCGTCGGGCGCGGGCAACCAGCTGTCGGTGGGCAACAACGACATCTACGTCGAGATCGACAACAGCCAGATCAACACCGGCGGCGTCGACGTCACGGCGACCTTCTCGGGCACCAACGGCTATGACGTCTATGTGGGCGCCGAGGCCGTGGGCAACGCCGTTACCGGCTACTCCTGCTCGGAATGCCAGGGCTATCTCGAGGCCCGCAACACCCAGACCAACTCCGGCGATGTCTCGGCCCAGGCCAACACCGTCGTCTCGGGCTCCAACCGCGCGGTGATCTCCAGCGCCACGGCCACCGGCAACTCGGCCACCTTCTACGTCTCGCGGCCGTCGCATTAAACTTCGGTAACTTGAGCAAGAGGGGCCGGTCGCCGAAGGGTTGCGTCGGGGCGTCGGCGTTTTCAGATATCGCGGTCCTTCCTGTTTGCCGGCGCGCCCGCACGGGCTCATTGCGCCATCGGAGTCGACCGACCATGCGTTCCGCACGCCGCCTTCTTCTGCTCGTCGCCGCCTCGGCCGCCGCCCTGACGGCCGCCGCCCCGGCCCTGGCCCAAACCGCGCCGACCGACCCGTTCGCGCAGGGCGCCAGCGATATCCCGGCCGATTCCAACGTCCGTTTCGGCACGCTGTCCAACGGCATGCAGTACGCCGTGATGCGCAACGCCACGCCGCCGGGACAGGCTTCGTTCCGCCTGCGGATCGACGCGGGCTCGCTGATGGAGAACGACAACCAGCTCGGCCTGGCCCACTTCATGGAGCACATGGCCTTCAACGGGACGACCAACATCCCCGAGAACGACCTGCTGCGCATCCTAGAGCGTCTGGGCCTGGCCTTCGGCGCCGACACCAACGCCTCCACCGGTTTCGACCAGACCCTCTATATGCTGGAGCTGCCGCGCACGAACGATGAGACCGTCGACGCCTCGCTGCGCATCATGCGCGAACAGGTGTCCGAGGCCCTGATGGCCCCCGAAGCCGTCGACGCCGAGCGCGGCGTCATCGAGGGCGAGGAGCGCCTGCGCAACACGCCCGGCCTGCGCTCCGCCAAGGCCCAGTTCGCCCTGCTCGCGCCCGGTCAGCGGATTTCGCAGCGCTGGCCCATCGGCGACCTGGAGATCATCCGCAACGCGCCGCGTGAGCGTTTCGTCGAGTTCTACAACGCGTACTACCGTCCCTCGCGCGCGACCTTCATCGCCGTCGGCGACTTCGACGTCGATGTCATGGAAGCCAAGATCCGCGGCGCGTTCGAGAGCTGGCAGCCCAAGGCCGCCGATGGTCCCGAGCCGGACCTCGGCACCGTCGCCCCGCGCCAGCCGGAAACCCGCATCCTGGTCGAGCCGGGCATCCAGTCGAACATCCAGCTGAACTGGACCAAGGCCCCGGACCTGGATCCCGACACCGTGGCCGAGCGCCGCGACAACCTGATCACCAACCTGGGCCTGGCCGTGCTGAACCGCCGCCTGGGTGAGATCTCGCGCCGCGACAACCCGCCGTTCACCAGCGCCAGCGCCGGCCAGTCGACCCTCATCGACAGCCTGGACATCGCCTCGATCTCGGCCAGCTTCAATCCGGGCGGCTGGAAGCCCGCGCTGGAGACGATCGACCAGGAACAGCGCCGTCTGGTTCAGTACGGCGTCTCGGACGCTGAGCTGCAGCGCGAGATCACCGAGTACCGCACCGCGCTGGAGAACGCCGTCGCCGGCGCCGCCACGCGCCGGACGCCGGCCCTGGCCGGCAGCATCGCCAACGCGGTCAACGGCCGCACGGTCTTCTCCTCGCCGCAAACCAACCTCGACCTGCTCAACGCCGCGGTCGCCAGCCTGACGGCGGCGCAGGTCAACAGCAAGCTGCAGACGGTCTTCACCGGCGGCGGCCCGCTGGCCCTGGTCGTCACGCCGGTCGAGATCGAGGGCGGTGAAGCCGCCGTCACCGCCGCGCTGACGGCCTCGCGTCAGGTTCCCGTCTCCGCCCCAGCCGCCCAGGCCGCGCTGGAATGGCCCTACACCCAGTTCGGAACCCCGGGCACGGTGGCCAACCGCCGCGAGATCGCCGAAGTCGGCGCCACCGTGGTGACCTTCGCCAACGGCGTGCGCCTGACCGTCAAGCCGACCGACTTCCGTGACGAGCAGATCCTGGTCAGCGTCCACACCGGCATCGGCGAACAAGGCCTGCCGACCGACCGCTCGACCCCGCAGGCGCTGGCCGGCTTCTACGTCGCTCCGGGCGGCCTCGGCCGTCTGACCTTCGACGAACTGAACCGCGTCCTGAACGGCCACGTCTATTCGGCCGGTTTCTCGGTCGACAGCGACAGCTACTCGTTCTCGGGCGCCACCCGTCCGGCGGATCTCGGCCTCGAGATGCAGGTCCTGACCGCCTATCTGACCGATCCGGGCCTGCGCGCGGCGCCCTTCGAGCAGATCAAGGGCCTGTTCCCGCAGATCGTGGCGCAGCAGATGGCGACCCCCGGCGGCGCCTTCCAGGTGCAGGCCTCGGGCTTGCTCGCCAGCGGCGACAAGCGCGAATCCTTCCCGACCGCGCAGGAAGTGGCCAGCTGGACCATGGACGACGCCCGCGCCGGCATCACGACCGGCCTGAGCACCGGCCCGATCGACGTGGTCGTGGTCGGCGACGTGACCGTCGATGACGCCATCGCGGCCATCGCCCCCACGCTCGGCGCCCTGCCCCGTCGCGGTCCGGCCGCCCGCCCGGCGCCCGGCGCGACCGAACTGCGCTTCCCCGCCGCGACGCCCCAGCCGGTTCGTCTGACCCACAACGGTCCGGCCGAACAGACCCTGGCCTACATCGCCTGGCCGACCACCGACGCCGTGGAAGACCGGACCGAAGCCCGCCGGATCTCCGTCATGATGGAAGTGATGAAGCTGCGCGTGCTGGACGAAATCCGCGAGAAGCAGGCCCTGGCCTATTCTCCGAACACCAGCGCCAGCGCCTCGGACACCTATCGCGGCTACGGCTCGGTCGCCGTTCGGGCGGAAATCGCGGCTGACAAGGTTGATCCCTTCTACGCCGCGGTTGAGTCGATCGTCGCCTCGCTGCGGGACGCCCCGCCGACCGAGGACGAACTGAACCGCGCCCGCCTGCCGGTGATCGAGTCCCTGCGCCGCAGCCAGGCCAGCAATGAATACTGGCTGGCCCAACTGTCGGACGTGGCGGAGCGTCCCAACGATGTGGAGCAGACCCTGACCCACATCTCGGACCTGGAAGCGGTCACCCCGGCTGACGTTCAGGCCCTGGCCCGCCAGTACCTGCGCGGCGACACCGCCTGGAAGGCCATCGTGGTTTCGGCCCAGGCCCAGCAGTAGGCGATAAAAAAGGCCCCGGTCTCAGGACCGGGGCCAGTTTCGCTTCTCAGGATCGCCGGCGGAGAGCCGACGACCCCATATTTCTAGGCGTTCGCGCCTGACGGCAGGCTGAACGCGCCGTTCAACCCATCAGAACACCCGGCCGCCGACCCCGCCGTCCAGGGTCATGGCCCCGCCGGACACGGCCATGCCGGAGCGTTCGACCACTTCCTCGCGATACTCGGTGTAGGTCTCCTCGCGCATCCACGTCAGGATCTTCACCCCCGCGCCGTAACGGCGCAGCAGCGACCGCTCGTTGCACTCCCGCTCGGCGCGCTGCGTCCGGCACTCGACATTGCCGCCGCCGTACCACAGGGCCTCGCCCTTGCGGCAGCTGACGGTCTCGCCGTGGTCGAAGCGGACCTCGCCCTGATATTCGGCCCAGGTGAACTGCAGCGAGGCGCCGGCCAGGCAGCGGTACAGCTCGCCTTCATAGGAACCGTCGACCTCGCGGTCGGGGCGCACCTGGGAGGCGGGGTGCGGAATGTTGCGGTCGTCGATGCACACGGCCTGGATGACCACGCGCTTCTCCCACCGGCGGCGCGACTCATAAGGCACGCGCACGGTCTCGCGCACCCGCGCACCCTCGACCATCAGGCCGTTGATCGTGGTCGGATAGGGTTGATCGACCGTGACATAGGCCGAACCGCCGCCACCGCCGCCCCAGGTCAAGCCGCCGGCGCGGGCGTTCAGGCCGACGTTGGCGCGGGCGCCGGCGTTGGCGGCCGCGTTCACGTTCACATTGACGTTCAGGTTGCCGCCGCCGCAACAGGACGGGGGCGGAGGCGGCTGGCAGCACACCG
>NZ_JAHFPF010000145.1 GCF_023259385.1 Brevundimonas sp.
ACCCGGCGTTACCGATCGGCGTTCTAGCGTCTTGCCGCTGTATCCGTTCGTCAGGGGCGGATGCATGGGGAAGAATTCCGCATGACCTCGTCGGTCGAGACCACGCTCCGGGGACCGGAAGCCTATAGCCTGTCGCGTCGGGTGATCGATGAGATGGAGGCGGCGGGCGTCTGGCCGACCCCGCTGAATTTCGAATTGTGGCTCCACTATCTCGGGGACCCCGATGGGGCCCTGGGCCGTGAGATCCAGCGCATCCTGGCCGCCGAAGAGCCGTTCACCGAGGCCACCGCCGACATGCTGGCGGCCGAATACCTGCCGCGCGGACGCCTGACCGAAGAGATCCGCGACGCCGGCCGGGTGCTGGACCGCGAGCTGTCCAGCGTCGCCGACGCCATCTCCCGGGCCCACAGGTCCCAGGCCGCCTACGGCCAGACCCTGGACAAGGCCGCCAGCAGCATCGACGCCGCCGGCGACGGCGAGACCCTGAAGACCATCGTCGGCGGCCTGAGCACCGCCACCCGCCGGGTCCAGCGCGAGAACGAGACGCTGGAGAAGAAGCTCGACGCCTCCACCAAGGAGGTCGCCCGCCTGCGCGAACACCTGGAACAGGTGCGCCGCGACGCGATGACGGACGCCCTGACCAACCTGGCCAACCGCAAGGCCTTCGACGAACATCTGGCCGCCGCCTGCCAGCAGGTCGAGGCCGACGGCGAACCGATGGTCCTGGCCGTCCTCGACGTCGATCACTTCAAGCGCTTCAACGACACCTGGGGCCACCAGACCGGCGACCAGGTCCTGCGCTATGTCGCCAGCGTCATCGGCCGCTACGGCCAGTTGCCCCGCATCGCCGCCCGCTACGGCGGCGAGGAGTTCGCCATCATCTTCCCGCGCGAGAGCAGCAGGCAGGTCGAGGTCGCGCTGGAGGCCATCCGCAAGGAGATCGCGTCGCGCTCGCTGCGACGCCGCTCCACCAATGACGAACTGGGTGCGGTGACCATCTCCGCCGGCTTCGCGGTGCGCCGTCCGGGCGAGACGGGCTCGACCCTGCTGGAACGCGCCGACGCGGCCCTCTACGCCTCCAAGCGGACCGGGCGGAACCGGGTCACCTCGGCCGAATCGCTCGACATCGCCGCCTGATCGGTTGGCCTGCCGTCAGAACAGGGCATAGTCCCCCCATGCGCAGCTTCGCCTTCGCGATCGCCTACTGGTCGCTGTCCATCGTCTACACCCTGGCCGCCTGTATCGCGGCCCTGGCGCCCGGCCGCGGGGCCACAGGCTGGATCATCCGCCGCTATGTGAAGCGGATGGTGCAGGCCATGCGCGTGCTGGCGGGCATCCGCATCCAGTATCGCGGCGAGGACCGGCTGCCGCAGGGCGCCTTCATCATCGCCTCCAAGCACCAGAGCTGGGGCGACGGCTTCGCCACCTACGACCGGTTCCAGGACCTGGCCTTCGTCACCGGCGACCACCTGGAGAAGTTTCCGCTGCTCGGCACGGTGCTGCGCAAGCTGGGGGCCATCGTGGTCAACAACTGCGGCGGCCGCGCCGCGCGCGACGCTCTCAAGCACCGCGCCGCCGACGCCCACGCCGAGGGCCGCAAGATCCTGATCTATCCGGAAGGCAACCTGGCCAAGGTCGGCGAGAAGTATCGCTACCGCTCGGGCGTCTGGCACATGTACCGCGACTTCGACATGCCGGTGGTGCCGGTCGCGACCAACCTGGGCCTGTTCTGGCCGCAGGAGGCGTTCCGCAAGAACCCGGGCACGGCCACGCTGGAGTTCCTTGACCCCATCCCCACTGGCCTGCCGAAAGACGAGTTCCTGGCCCGGCTGGAGGCCGCCGTCGAAGGCCGCACCGCCGAACTGATCGCCGAGGCCACGGGCAATCCCGTCACCCCCGCCGTTCAGGTGCCGACGCCGGACGAGGTGAAGAAGGCTGCGGCCGCGGCGAGCGCCGCCTAGGCCGCCGGAATCACCGCGCCTTCGTACTTCTGCGCGATGAAGTCCTTCACCGCCTGGCTGCGCAGGGCGCGGGCCAGGGCCTGCACGCGCGGGTCGTTCTGGTTGTCGGGGCGGGCCACCAGATAGTTGATGTAGGGGCTGTTCGCCCCCTCCAGCACCAGGGCGTCGGCGCGCGGCTTCAGGCCTGCGTCGAGCGCGTAGTTGGTGTTGATCACCGCCGCATCGACCTGCGGCAGGATGCGCGGGATGGTCGCCGCCTCAACCTCGCGGAAGACCAGGCCCTTCGGATTGCCGGTGATGTCGCGCACCGTCTGCAACGGGTTCTGGCCGTCGCGCAGGGTGATCAGGCCCGCCGACTGCAACAGTAGCAGCGAACGCCCGGTGTTGGAGGCGTCATTGGGCAGGATCACCTGCGCGCCGTTCGGCAGGGCGGCCAGCGCCGTATGCTTCTTCGAATACAGGCCCAGCGGCTCGACGTGCACGCCCGCCACGGTGATCAGGCTGGTCCCGCGCGCGGCGTTGAACTCCTCCAGATAGGGCTTGGTCTGGAAATAGTTCACGTCCAGCCGGCGCTCGGCCAGCTGCACGTTCGGCTGGACGTAGTCGTTGAACACCTTGATCTCGATCGGCACGCCCTCGGCGGCCAGGATCGGCTTGACGACCTCCAGGATCTCGGCGTGCGGCACGGCGGTCGCGCCGACCAGCAGCGGGCCGCCCTCGGCGCCCTTCTTCTCCCCGCCCGCGCCGCAGGCGGCGAGCGTCAGGACGGCGGCGGCGGAAAGCAGGAGCGAACGACGGATCATGGCAGGGCCTTTCGGGGGGAGCGATCAGCGGCGGGAGACGGCGGCGACCACGCGGTCGCCGATCATCTGGAGGATTTGCACCAGCACCAGCAGCAGGACGACGGTCACGACCATGACGTCCGTCTGGAAGCGCTGATAGCCGAAACGCACGGCCAGGTCGCCCAGGCCGCCGGCCCCGACCACCCCCGCCATCGCGGTGTAGCTGACCAGGGCGATGGCCGTGACGGTCGCGCCGGCGATGACGCCCGGCAGGGCTTCGGGCAGCAGGGCGCGGGTGACGATCTGGAAGGTGGAGCCGCCCATGGCCTGGGTCGCCTCGACCACGCCCTTGTCCACCTCGCGCAGGGCCGTCTCGACCAGGCGCGCATAGAAGGGGGCCGCGCCCACGACCAGCGGGGGGATGGCCCCGGCCACGCCCAGCGAGGTCCCGACCAGCAGCACCGTCACCGGCAGCATGACGATCAGCAGGATGATGAAGGGCACCGAGCGCAGCACATTGACCACGAAGGACAGCACGGCGTTCAGCACCGGATTGGCCGCCAGCCGCCCCTTGCCCGACAGGTACAAAAGCACGCCCAGCGGCACGCCCAGGATCACCGTCAGCACCAGCGACCCACCCAGCATCAGCAGGGTGTCCACGGTGGCGCGGCCGATCTCGCTCCAGTCGACGTTGTCGAACATCAGGCGGCCTCCCCCAGGACGCTTTCAACCGAAACGCCGCGCGCGGTCAGTTGCGCCACCGCCGCCTCGGCGTCGCCGCCGGTGAAAGCGACCACCAGCTGGCCGTAGGGCTCGCCCCGGATGCGGCTGATGCGGCCCGACAGGATCGAATAGTCCACGCCCACCGAGCGCGCGACGCGGCTCAACTCGGGCTCATAGGTCGAGGCGCCGCGGAAGGTCAGCTTGGCCAGCCGCGCCCCGGCGGGCACGACCGAGGCGTCGAACGCCTCCTCGCCCTCGGCCAGCATGGCGCGGGTCACCGGATGCTGCGGATGCAGGAAGACGTCGGCCGTCGCGCCCTGCTCCACGATCCGGCCGTCCTTCAGCACCGCCACCCGGTCGCAGACCCGGCGCACCACCTCCATCTGGTGGGTGATCAGCACGATGGTCAGGCCCAGGTCGCGGTTCAGCCCGTCCAGCAGGGTCAGGATCTCCTCGGTCGTCTCGGGATCCAGGGCGCTGGTCGCCTCGTCGCACAGCAGGACGCCGGGGCCGCAGGCCAGGGCGCGGGCGATGCCGACGCGCTGCTTCTGGCCGCCCGAAAGCTGGGCCGGATGCTTGTTCGCGTGCTCGGACAGGCCCAGCCGCTCCAGCAGCTCAGCCGTCCGCGCCTTCACCTCCGCCTCGGGCCGCCCTTCCAGCCGCAGCGGAAAGGCCACGTTCTGCGCGATCGTCTTGGCGTTCAGCAGGTTGAAATGCTGAAAGATCATGCCGATCCGACGCCGTGCCGCGCGCAGCTCGGCCGGGTTCAGGGCGGTGATCTCCTGCCCGTCCACGAACACCTTGCCGGCGTCCGGCGTCTCCAGCCGGTTGATGGTGCGGATCAGGGTCGACTTGCCGGCGCCCGAGCGGCCGACCACGCCGAACACTTCGCCCTTGGCGACATGCAGGTCGGCGCTGTCCAGCGCCACGCGCTCGCCCGCCGCGCTGCGATAGCGCCGGGTCACCCCCTCGAGGCGGATCATCTCAGTCGGCCTTTACCGGAACGATGGTGACGCTCTCGCCGCAACCGCAGGCATCGGTCTGGTTCGGGTTCCGGAACACGAATTTGGAAGCCAGCTTCGAGGTCTCGAAGTCCAGCTCCGAACCGATCAGATACAGCACCGCCTTGCCGTCGATCAGCACGGTGGCGCCCTTGTCCTCGACCACCTCGTCCAGCGGCTGGATGCTGTCGGCGAAGGCGAAGGTGTATTCCTGACCCGCGCAGCCGCCGTTCTTGATGCCGACGCGCAGGCCCACGACCGAGCCCTCGGCCGAGGCCATCAGGTCCTTCACGCGCGCGGCGGCGGCGTCCGTCAGGCTGATCGCCTTGGGACGGGGACGGCGCGGACGGGTGGTGGTCGAAAGTTCGCTCATCCGGTCCTCAGAACATGTTGAGCGCGAGTTTGGCCTCGTCGCTCATCTTGGAGGGATCCCACGGCGGGTCGAAGACGATGTCGGCGCGGGCCGAGCGGATGCCGTCGACCTTCATCACCGCCTGCTCGACCCAGATCGGCATCTCGCCGGCCACGGGACAGCCGGGGGCGGTCAGGGTCATCTCGACCTGCACGTCGCGCTCGTCCGACAGGTCGACCTTGTAGATCAGGCCCAGCTCATAGATGTCGACCGGGATTTCCGGATCGAACACCGTCTTCAGCGCCTCGATGATGTCGTCGGTCAGCTTGTCCAGCTCCTGCTGGCTGATCTTGCCGGATTCCACCGCGGCGGCGCGGCCGCCGTCATCGTCCGGTGTCGGGGCTTCAGAGGTCATCGGGTCGGTCATGCAAAGAACTCACGCGCCTTGATGAGGGCGTCGGCGAACGCGTCGGCGTCCTCGGTCGTATTATATAGGGCGAAGCTGGCCCGGGCGCTCGACGTCAGGCCGAACCTTTTCGCCAGCGGCTCGGCGCAGTGCAGGCCCGCGCGCACGGCGACGCCGTAGCGGTCCATCACTTGGGCGATGTCATGGGCGTGGGCGCCCTCGACGGTGAAGGTCAGGATGGCCCCCTTCCCTTCCGCCTCGCCGATCACCTTCAGCCAGTTCACGCCGTCCAGCCGCGCCCGCGCATGGGCGTAGAGCGCCCGCTCGTGGGCGTCGATCGCCGCCTTGTCATACTGGCTCAGCCACTCGATCGCCGCGCCCAGGCCGATGGCCTCCAGGATCGGCGGCGTGCCCGCCTCGAACCGGTGCGGCGGCTTGGCGTAGGTCACCCGGTCCATCTCGACCGTCTCGATCATCTCGCCCCCGCCCTGGTAGGGCGGCAGGGCCTCCAGCGCCTTGGTCGTGCTGTACAGGGCGCCGATGCCGGTGGGGCCGTACAGCTTGTGGCCGGTGAAGGCGTAGAAGTCGCAGCCGATGGCCTGCACGTCCGGCAGGCCATGCACCGCGCCCTGGCAACCGTCGATCAGCACCTTGGCGCCGACCGCATGGGCCATGCGGGTGATCTCGGCCACCGGATTGATGGTGCCCAGCACATTGGACATGTGGGTGACGGCAACGACCCTGGTCCTCGGCCCCAGCACGTCGGCATAGGCCGCCATGTCCAGCGACCCGTCGTCCAGCAGCGGAATCCACTTCAGCACCGCCCCGCGCCGCTCGCGCAGCAGGTGCCACGGCACGATGTTGGAGTGGTGCTCCATCTGGCTGACGATGATCTCGTCGCCCGGCTGGATCGACAGGCCGATCCCGTTGGCGACCAGGTTGATCGCCTCGGTGCCGCCCTTGGTCCAGACGATGTTGTCGGGGCTTTCGGCGTTCAGGAACCGCGCCACGCTCTCGCGCGCGGCCTCGAACGCCTCGGTCGTCTCATTGGCCAGGGTGTGCAGGCCGCGGTGGACATTGGCGTAGCTGCCCTCCATCGCCGCCGTCAGGGCGTCGATCACCGCCCGCGGCTTCTGCGCCGAGGCGGCCGAGTCCAGATAGACCAGCGGCTTGCCGTTCACCGTCCGCGACAGGATCGGGAACTGGGCGCGGGCGGCGTAGGCGTCGAAGGTCTTCACAAGCGTTCCGTCAGCCACGTCCTCGCCACCTCTCTCGCGCCCTCGTGCGCGATGCGGTCCACCACCTCGATCAGGAAGGCCTGGGTCAGCAGCGCCCGCGCCTCCTCGGCCGGAATGCCGCGCTGCTGCATGTAGAACAGGGCCGACTCGTCCAGATTGCCGACCGTGTTGCCGTGCGCGCACTGCACGTCGTCGGCGTAGATGATCAGCTCCGGCTTGGCGTCGATCTCGCCGCGCTCGCCCAGGATCAGGGCGTGGTGGCCCATGCGGGCGTCGGTGCCGTCGGCCCCGCGCTCGACGATGATCTTGCCCTGGAAGACCCCGCGCGCGGTGTCGCGCACCACCCCCTTGGTCAGCTGGCTGGTCAGGCCGTCGGGGCCCAGGTGATCGACCACGCTGGTCAGGTCGGTGTGGCGGTCGCCGGACAGGGCGTAGAGACCGTCCATGCGCACCGTCGCGCCCTCGCCCGCGTGGGCGATGCGGGTTTCCAGACGCTGCAGCTTCGCGCCCGAGGCGGCGATGGTCTGGTGATAGGCCGCCTGCTTCGACAGCCGGACCTCGACCGACGCCACCGAAATCGCGTCGTGCGGCTCGTCGACCAGGACGACCCGCTCCAGCGTCGCGCCCTCCTCGACCGTGATCTCCAGCAGGGTGTTGGACAGATAGGCTTCGCCCCACCCTTCGTGGGATTCCAGCAGGGTGGCGTGGGCGCCGGCCTCGACCACCACCCCGATCCGGGCGTGGTGACCGGTCCTGACCGCGTCGCTGAGCAGACGCAGCGCCAGGGTGCGGGGCGCGCCGGCCTTGAACGAGATGATGTAGACGCCCTCCAGCGCCTTGGCCGCGGCCAGCGCGCCCATCGGCATCTCGTCGGCCATCCGCGGCGCGTCCGGGCCGGCGTGGTGGCTGACCTCGATGCCCGGCTCCATCTCGCCTTCCGACCACCAGTTCAGGCGGCCGTTGGCGATCAGCACCTCATTGCGCGTCAACGCCTTGAACGGCCCGGCATTGGGCTCGCCTTCGGGCAGGGCGGGCGACAGCGGCGGCTCGTCCCGCAGCCAGCGGCGCAGGTCGGAATATTTCCACGCCTCGGTCCGCCGCGACGGGATCGTCTCGACAGTCTTCAGGTCGATGCGCACGGGGGCGTTCACGCCGCCTGCACCATGTACTGGTCGTAGCCGTCGGCCTCGAGCGCGTGCGCCAGCTCCGGGCCGCCCGAGGCGACGATGCGGCCGCCGACCAGCACGTGGACGCGGTCGGGTTTGATGTAGTCCAGCAGGCGCTGGTAGTGGGTGATCACCAGCATCGACCGCTCCGGCGAGCGCATGGCGTTCACCCCGTCGGCGACGATGCGCAGGGCGTCGATGTCCAGGCCCGAATCCGTCTCGTCCAGGATCAGCAGCGACGGCTCCAGCAGGGCCATCTGCAGGATCTCCATCCGCTTCTTCTCGCCGCCCGAGAAGCCGACGTTCAGCGGCCGCTTGAGCATGTCGAAGTCCATCTTCAGCGCCGCCGACGCCGCCTTGACCAGCTTCAGGAAGGCGGGGGCCGAGACCTCGTCCTCGCCGCGCGCGCGCTTCTGGGCGTTCAGGGCCGTGCGGATGAAGGTCATCGCCGGCACGCCGGGGATCTCCAGCGGATACTGGAACGACAGGAAGACGCCCTTGGCCGCCCGCTCGGCCGGATCAAGCGTAAGCAGGTCGTCGCCCTTCCACGCCACGGCGCCCTCGGTCGCCTCATAGCCCGGCCGGCCCGACAGGGCGTAGCCCAGCGTCGACTTGCCCGCCCCGTTCGGCCCCATGATGGCGTGCACCTCACCGGCGGGAACGTCGAGCGTCAGCCCCTTGAGGATCGGCTTGTCGCCGACGGAGACGTGGAGATTGGAGATGGAAAGCATGGTCAAACAGTCTCTTCCAAAGGCAGGATCGCGCCTTCGGGCATCGTCCAGTTCGTGGGGATATGATCGAAATCGCCGCCGCAGATCGTCCGACCGTTCGGATCGAATGCGATGAAGATCCAGCGGGGCGGGTCGGGGAAGCCGTGCCAGACGCGCTCCATCAGGATCCAGCTCTCGTTATCGACCTCGACGGCCGCGACGAGAAACTCCGCATAGGTCTTGAGCGTTTTGTGATCTTCAAACGTCTTCTGCTCGGTGGCGTTCGGCGTCCGCCATTCCACCTTCCGCGCGAGGCGTTCGTTGGCGCGCGCGTCATTCATTAGGCCCGCTGAAGGCGCTTCCTTCGCGACCTTGTTGGCGAAGCCGACTCGGCGATCCGTCATCCGACAGACCCTTCCAGACTGATCGCCACCAGCTTCTGCGCCTCGACGGCGAACTCCATCGGCAGTTGCTGCAGCACGTCGCGCACGAAGCCGTTGACCAGCAGGGCCACCGCCTCCTCCTGCGACAGGCCGCGCTGCTGGGCGTAGAACATCTGATCGTCGCTCAGGCGCGTCGTCGTCGCCTCGTGCTCCAGCTGGGCCGAGCCGTTGCGGGCCTCGATATAGGGCACGGTGTGCGAGCCGCACT
>NZ_JAHFPF010000347.1 GCF_023259385.1 Brevundimonas sp.
ACGAACGATGGGCCGGGCCGACAGATGCCGAATCCGATCAGTCTGCTGCGGAACCTGCCGTGCGAGCGGCCAGCGCCGTCCGTCCCGTCTCGGTCAGGGCGAAGTCCGGGTAGTCCGGACGATGCGGCACGGGGATCTCCGCAAGACAACCCTCATCTGCTAGGCGATGGAGGTGACGCAGGGCCGCCTTGGTGGCCTCGCGCCCTTCAGGGCTGGCCGAAGGGCTGATGCGACAGCGGCCGTCGGCCGCCGCATCCGCGTTGGCCAGCACGCCGTAGTCGTCTGCGGTGAGGGTATGGGTCTGGGACATGAAGGGGCTCGCGATGTATGGCCCCCTCAGATCGCAACAGGGCTGCAGCTGGACAAGGGGACGACGAAGCGGGTCGCGCCCCACGCGACCCGCCCGGGCCTAGAAGCTGAAGGCGAACTGCCCGGTCGGCTCCTGGTATTGGGCCGGAGAGGCCGCTTCGCCGGCCTCGGCCCAGGGGAACGCCGCGAGGAAGTCGCGATCACGGTATTGGGGGCCAATGAACTCCCGGCCCTTCTTCTCGGTCAGGATCTGGCTGATCCAGATTTTGGCGGCCTCATCCATGGTCGTCTCGTAAATCGGCCGGCAGCCGCACAGGGACCGATAACCCGTGTTGGAGATGAATGGACCGGTGGCGGACACGGCGCGGAATTCGACCTGCAGGGACGACGGACCGCCTCGGGCGATGACGATCGCCCTGATGCCGGCATGATCGACCAGGAACTCTCCGGACTGGCCCCACAGGGGGACAGCACCCGGAGCGGCGGCAAGGCGTGCCCGCAGGCGGGGTGAAACCGCCTCGTTGCCTGCCTCGCAGGCGAAGAAGGCGCCGCCGTTCAGTTTCCAGACAACCGCATCGTAGCGAATGCTGGCGGCCATCATGGCCGCCTCGTCGCCTATGACGACGGCCGCGTGGAAGGCCTCGAACGCTTCGCGCGCCACAGTGTCCAATCCGGCCTGGTCGGCCGGTAGATCGGGCGCCATGCGCAACACGGCGGCATCGCGGAGATCTATGTACGAAGGCTCCCGCGAGCGACCCCGCTGCGCGGGGACGTCGTCGATGTCGTCATCGTCCCCTGTGAAATCGGTATCATCGTCGAAATCCTCATCGAGCGCAGCGGTCGCGTCATCGAAGATGACGGCGGGGTCAGGCTGAATGGTTTCGATGGAAACGGCAGTCATGGGATCCTCCAGTGAAGACCGCCCGGGCTGGGCGGTGATGGAGCAATCCGAACGTGAGGTGCCGGCCCGTCACCGAAGCGCCGCCTTCGGCGGCGCGAGGGGAACGGCTTTAGCCGTTGACGGGATAACCGGCGGAGCCCTCACGGTAGGATGGGACAGAACCGCGCGCCCCCTCCCCTTACAGAGACCCCAACGGCGGAAAGCAGGAGAACGCCGTCAGGATCTCTGGAGCGGTCGACGTCGGGGGGGAGTGAGACGACCGCTCTATGCCCGCGAGCGGGCATAGAGCGACCTTAGACGGCACGGACCGCGTCCAGCTAGGCCGAGCGCACAGAAAGCGACCGCGCTTCGCGCGGACGGCTTTCGCAGGCGGCGAGAGCCAGCGCTGAGCGGATAAAACGAAAAAGGCCCCGCCGGGGAACGGCGGGGCCTCGATTGGCGGTGCGAGAAATCTACTCGGCCGGGATGGTCGGCTGCGTGGCCGAGGCCTGAAGACCGGCGACAAAGCCAGCAACAAGCGGCTTCACGAACCAGGCGATGACCGCGCCAGCGGCGAGGCCGACACCGAAGAGACCAACTTCAATCATGGACGATCCTCCTTCTGGGGCGTCTGTGGATTGGGAATATAGCCCAAAAGAGCGTGGGCCGCCACGATCAGCAACATAACGCCGATGCCGCTTGAGATGATCCACGCTGGCGTGACCACGAAGGCCGCGTTCAGCTGGGGCGTGACGAACACCGCCACGGCCAGCGTGAGAGCCGCCGTCTGGCAACCGTTGGCGCCGAGTTTCAGGCGCTCCTCGGTGACCTTGGGATGGTCCGGACGGAAGACGCCGGACGCCAAGGCCAGCCCGCGGCCGATCAGTCGGCCTCCTCGCTGTCCGAAGGTGAACAGGTGGTCCCGCAGTCGGGACAGTCGTCGTCGCAGGCGCATGACCATTCGTCGCTCCATTCCGTGCCGCACGGGCACTCATACGTGTTTCTGAACCAGGGACCAGTGTCCCCCTCGGGCCGCCGGCTGCTCACGGCAGACGCTCCAGCGGCACGATCCACTTCACGCCCGGCAGCTCGGCGGCGAAGCCGAGAGCCGGGATCGAGGCCATCGCGTCGTAGGCCTCGTCGAAGCTGTCGAACGGACCGTAGAAGCGGGTCTCGATGTTGAGCCGGCCGTGGGGCCGGTGCATCACCGCGAAGGGTCCCGGATGGTCCGGCCGGGGCTGGACCTCGTCCCAGGGTGGGGTGCTTTGGATGCTATCGAACATGGGAGCCTCCAGGCTGCTGTGGTTTCGCAAACCAAAAGGCCCCCCGGTTTCCCGGGGGGCCGCTGCTGGCGGATCAGCCTTCCGAGCCGGGCTC
>NZ_JAHFPF010000146.1 GCF_023259385.1 Brevundimonas sp.
ATCGCCTTGGACAGCAGCATGCCGTTGCCGAACACGTCGCCCGACATGTCGCCGACGCCGACCACGGTGAAGGGTTCGGACTGGATGTCCTTGCCCTCTTCGCGGAAGTGCCGCTTCACCGATTCCCAGGCGCCGCGAGCGGTGATGCCCATGACCTTGTGGTCGTAGCCGACCGACCCGCCTGAGGCGAAGGCGTCGTCCAGCCAGAAGCCGTACGAGGCCGAGACGCCGTTGGCGATGTCGGAGAAGGTCGCCGTGCCCTTGTCGGCGGCCACGACCAGATAGGGATCGTCGCCTTCCCAGCGCACCACGGCGGCCGGCGGGACGACGGAGCCGTCCTTGGCGATGTTGTCAGTGACGTCGAGCAGGCCGGACAGGAAGGTCTTGTAGGCGCGGATGGCCTCCCCTTGCTGGGCGTCTCGGTCGCCGCCGGCGCGGACGATCTCGGCCAGCTTCTTCGGGAAGAAGCCGCCCTTGGAGCCGACGGGCACGATGACGGCGTTCTTGACCTGCTGGGCCTTCACCAGGCCGAGCACCTCGGTGCGGAAGTCGTCGCGGCGGTCCGACCAGCGCAGGCCGCCGCGGGCGACCGGGCCGAAGCGCAGGTGCACCCCCTCGATGTAGGGCGCCCAGACGAAGATCTCGCGGAACGGCTTGGGCAGGGGCAGGTCGACCAGTTCGCGCGAGGCGATCTTGATCGAGATGTAGGGCTTGGACTGACCGTCCGGACCCGGCTGATAGTAGTTGGTCCGCTTGATCGCCTGGACCAGCAGGGACAGGCGGCGCAGCGCCTTGTCGTGGTCGAGGCTCTTCACGTCCTGCAGCAGGTCGTTGATGTGGCCGGCCAGATCGGCGACCGCCGCCTCGCGCGCCGCCGCATCACCACCGACGGCCGGGCTGAACTTGGCGTCGAACAGGGCCAGGATGGCGCGGGCCACGGCCGGATAGTCGCGCAGCGCCTCTTCCTGGACCGCCTGGGACGGATCCAGGCCGGTCTGCTGGCGGTAGCGGGCCAGGGTGCGGATCAGGGCCGCGTCACGCCAGCCCACGCCCAGTTCGAGCACCAGGCGGTTGAAGCCGTCGCTTTCCGTGCGGCCGTTCCAGACGGCGGCGAAGGCGGCCTCGAACGGGTCCTTGACCGTGCCGAAGCTGAGGTCGCCGCCGCGCGGGTCCTCGAGCAGGAATTCGTGGACGTGGATTTCGGCGTCGCCCGCGGGTTTCAGGGCGTGGCCCCATTCCTCGAGCGTCTTCAGCCCCATGTCCGCCAGGATCGGCAGGACGTCGGACAGCGGCACGGCCGAGCCGCGACGGTACAGCTTGAAGCGGAAGTTCAGCGGGCCGTCGGACGCATTGCGGAAGGCGCGCACGGCCACCGGTTCCCCGGCGCCGACCTCGCCCGAGGCGTTCAGCGTGTCGATGGCCTGGTAGTCGGCGACGGCCTCGGCCGCGTCATAGCGGTCGCGATAGCCGGCCCCGAAGGCGTCGGCCCAGCGGGCGCTGACCGGTCCGACCGAGACCTCTTCCACGTCGGCGGCGCGCAGGGCGCTTTCGAAACGGTCGATCCAGCTTCGGCCGGCCTCCGCGACTTCGGCGTCCAGCGCGGCCTGATCCGGGCACGGATGATCGCCCGGGGTCACGCCGATGATGTAGTGGATGCGGACCAGCGGCTGGTCCGACAGCTGCGGATACCAGGCCGACATCCGGCCGCCCCAGGCGCGGGCCAGGATGGCGCCGATCCGTTCACGGACCGAGGCGTCGAAGCGCTCGCGCGGGATGAAGGCCAGGATCGAGACGAAACGGTCGAACGGATCCTTGCGGGTGAAGGTCTTGATCCGCGGGCGGTCGTGCAGGTGCAGGATGCCCAAGGCGATGTCGAGCAGTTCGTCCTCGGTGATCTGGAAGAGCTCGTCGCGTGGATAGTTCTCGAGGATGTTCTTCAGGCGCTTGTAGCTGTGGGTGCCTTCCAGCTTGCCGGCGCGGGCCAGGGCGTTGGCCACCTTGCGGCGGATCAGCGGTACTTCTGACGCGGCCTTGTCATAGGCCTCGGCGGTGAACAGGCCGACGAAGCGGGTCTCGCCCGAGGGGCGCCCGTCGGCTCCGAAACGCTTGACCCCGACATAGTCCATGTAGGCCCGGCGGTGGACGCGCGAGCGGACGTTGGCCTTGGCGACGGTGACCGGCTCGGACAGGTCCAGCTGGCGCTTCATCTGCTTGGTCAGGACCGCCGGTTCGGAGGCGCGGCGCAGCACGGTGCGCTCGGGATCCGCCAGAACGCCCACGCCGACGCCGGACTGCGACAGGGGCGCCTCGGCCTCGTACTCGCCGTTCTTGCCGCGCGGATAGTCGTAGTCGCGGGCGCCGAGGAAGACGAAGTGATCCGACGCCAGCCAGCGCAGGAATTCCAGGTTCTCGGCCAGAACCTCGGCGTCGACGCCCGGAGGCGAGGTTTCGAGGTGGGCGATCGAACGGCTGATCAGGTCGTTCATGGCGCCGTGGTCGGTCACGGCCGAGCGCACATCGGCCAGGGTCTGGGCCATGGCCTCGCCCAGAGCGTCACGGCGCTCCTGGGGCAGGGCGTCGATGACGACGATGATCACCGAGACGCGGCCGGTCGGCCCCTCGACGATCGGGTGGAACATCGAACGGACGGTGACGCCGGCCTCGGCCAGCTCGCCCATGACGCTGTCGACCAGGAAGGGCTTGTCGTTCTGAACGATCGTCAGGACGTCATAGCCGGAGGCCGCGCCCGTCGCGCCGGTGTGCGGCCCGACGCTGATGCGGGCCGGCGCCGCGGGATCGTGTTCGGCGACCGAACGCCACACCGTGGCCAGCAGGGCGGCGAGGTCCGCGCCGTCCAGCTCCGGCGTCTCGTCGGCGGCGTAGTCCTCCAGCACCTGGGACAGGTAGGCCTTCTCGGCCGGGCCGGGCGGATGGCCGTTCGCGGCTGCGAAATTCGCCTCCAGCGCCTCCAGGTTGATCGCCTGAGGGAGCGTGGGGGCGGTGGCGCCGGACATGGACAGGTCTCGTATGGCGCGGCCCGGGCGGGCCGCCGGTTTCAGAAGGCAGACTAGGCCGGTTGCGCGCGGGGGCAAGCATCCGGTCCGTCGGTGGCGGTCCTAGGCCAGCCTGACCGAAGCGTGAACCCCCAAAAACGGCGGCGCCGGCCCTTTGCGGGGGCCGGCGCCGGTTATCGGTGATCACTCAGGAACGGATCAGAAGCGGACGTTCATGCCGATCCGGAAGGCGTGCAGCTTCATTTCGTCGCTGCTGCGCGCGATGTCCGTGCCCGTCGTATTGGGCGCCAGGATGAAGGGGTTGGTGGCCGGGGTCGTGCCGGTGTTGCCGGCGCGCACGACATAGTCGTCCGTCGACAGCGAGGTGTACAGGTACTCGCCGGTCACCGACAGATTGGGCGCCAGGCGCCATTCCAGGCCCGCGCCGGCCTGCCAGCCATCCGCCTTGTCCTCGTCCTTCTGCGTCACGAAGCTGTTGGCGGTGTTGGTGGTGCGGAAGCTGTTCTCGATGCTGCCGCGGGCCGCGCCGCCGGTGACGTAGACCAGGGCCGGACCCGTGGCGTAGCCGAGGCGGGCGCGCAGGGCGGCCATGTCGGTCAGCTCACGCTTGAAGACGTAGCTGGCCGGAGTGCTGCTGAAGCCGGTGACGGTGTCGGAGACGTCCGTCGCGCTCCATTCGGCCGCCAGGCCGGCGACGATGGAGCCGAACTGCCAGTCATAGCCGGCCCGGACCGACCCTTCGACGCCCGTGTTGTCGCTGTTGCAACCGCTGGCGGCCGCATCACCCGAGGCGCCGCCATCACAGAAGCCGGGGGCGAACGCATTCGCCGCGGCCGCGGTGGTGACGGTTTCACCGAACACCCCGTCCAGATTGCGGTCGAAGACAAGGGTCTCGCCGTCGTCTTGCTTGTTGTCGAGAGCGCCGCCGTAGACGCCGATGTAGGGGCCGCTCCAGTCGGGGGATGACTGGGCGAGGGCCGGCGCAGCGACCCCCGCCATCAGAAGGGACAGGGAGGCGGCGGGGAGGAGGAATTTCATCGAATAGTCTTTCGCGTTCAGAACTGTAGGCCCCCGCCGACGGGGGGTTGAACGGCGCCGGCCCACCCCTGTTCCGATCCCGTTTCCGGGTTGCGGATCAGCTGTGGCCGGAATGACGCGAAAACAGGAACGCCCTGGCGGAAACGACAAGGCCGCCGAACTTGCGTTCGGCGGCCTGCTTCGGACCGGCGCCCAGGAGGGGGAGGGTTGGCGCCGATCGCTTCAACCGCGGGCTTGGGGGGGAGGGGGGCCCGCGGCGACAGAGGGGAGATAGGCGCCGCTTGTGACCAATCAAGGGCGCCCAAGTCCGTCATTCGTCCTTTAACTGCGGCGGGTTGACGCGGCGCCGTTTCGGCTTGCTCGCGGCCGTTTCCTTCTCCGCATAGGGCTCGCCGTCGCCGGACAGCAGGATGGCCATCCAGCGCGACCCCCGGAACTCGGCCAGGATGGCCATGGCCATGACCGCCAGCGGGGTGGACAGGAACATGCCGACCACGCCCCAGACCTTGCCCCAGAAGGCCAGGGCCAGAAGGACGACCACCGGGTCGATGTTCTGGTTGTCGCCCTGCATGCGCGGCTGGATGAAGTTGCCGCTGATGAACAGGATCGCCTGCAGTCCGCCCAGCAGGACCATGGCCTGCCAGTAGGTCTCGAACTGCACCAGGGCGAACAGCGGCGGGACCAGACCCGCGATGGCGCCGCCCAGCACCGGAATGAAACCGACGATGAAGATCACGAAGGTCCAGAACTCCGCATTCTGAAGACCCACGATGCGCATCAGGATCCAGGCCGCGGCGCAGATCATCACCCCCGTGACGGCCTGGACCCAAAGATAGCCCTCGACCCCGCCGCGGACGCGCTGGAACACCTCCAGCGCCTCGCCACGGGCGGTGCGGTCGGGGAACAGACCGACCAGCTTGCGGCGGAAGCCGCTCTGTGAAGCCAGCAGGAAGCCCAGATAGATCATCACGAAGACGGCGCCGCCGACGACGCCCTGGGCCTGGCCGGCGATGGCCATGAGGTAGCCGCGCACGTCTATCTGGGCGATCAGGTCGGTGGTGGTCGGCGGGGTGGTCACGCCGACCAGGCGGGAACCGTCCTCGAGGATCTGGTCGAGGCGCGGCCCGATGTTGGCCGAAACCCCCGATGCGTCGCTGAAGAATCCGTAGGCGCCGTTCACGATGAAGGCGATGGAGGCGACGAAACCCAGGACGACGACCAGCAGGGCCGAGATGCCGGCCACGTGCGAAGGCAGTCGGGTCCGCTTCTCGATGGTCCGCTTCACCCCGTCGATCATGATCAGCAGGAAGATGGCCATGGCCAGCGGCGTGAGGATGTCGGCCAGCCAGTAGACCGCCGCGCCCACGGCGACCACGGCGAGGGCCACGAGGGCGTTGCGCGCCACGGTCGAGGTCGGAAGGGTGATCGGCGGCTTCATCGGCATATGGTCAAGGTCTCGCGAGGCGGCGTCAATCGCCCTTGAACCGGCGGCCTTGCCGGTGGAGCATGAGCGCCGCCCACACCCCGGAGTTCCCATGACCGATACCGGCGTCTTCCTCGGCCAGTCCTCGCAGGACGGGACCGACAAGCCCGAAATCCTGCTGTATGGCCGCGCCAACCGGCACGGGGTGGTGGCCGGCGCCACCGGCACCGGCAAGACGGTGACCCTGCAGATCATGGCCCAGGGCTTTTCCGACGCCGGGGTGCCGGTCTTCTGCGCCGATGTGAAGGGAGACCTGTCGGGGATCGCCCTGCCCGGATCGCCGAACGAGAAGCTGCTGGCCCGGGCCCAGGGCATGGGGCTGACGCTCACCCCGAAGGCCGCTCCGGTGGTCTTCTGGGACCTGTACGGCCAGAAGGGTCACCCCATCCGCACCACCGTCAGCGAGATCGGGCCGCTGCTGCTGGCGCGCATGCTGAACCTCAATGAGGTGCAGGAAGGCGTGCTGTCGGTGGTCTTCCACGTCGCCGACGCCGAGGGCCTGCTGCTGCTGGATCTGGACGACCTTCGCGCGATGCTGGTCTATGTCGGCGAGAACGCCGAGCGGATCGGGCGCGAGGTCGGCAATGTGGCCCCGACCTCCATCGCCTCCATCCAGCGCGCCCTGCTGCAGCTGGAGCAACAGGGCGGCAAGGCCTTCTTCGGCGAGCCCGCGCTGAAGCTGGAAGACATGATGCGCACCGGCCTGGACGGCCGGGGCCAGGTCAATGTGCTGGACGCGACCAAGCTGATGAACAGCCCGCGCCTGTACGCGGCCTTCCTGCTGTGGCTGCTGTCCGAGCTGTTCGAGCAGCTCCCCGAGGTCGGCGATCCGGAGAAACCACGGCTGGTCTTCTTCTTCGACGAGGCCCACCTGCTGTTCAACGACACGCCGGACGCCCTGCGCGAGAAGGTCGAACAGGTCGTGCGCCTGATCCGCTCCAAGGGCGTGGGCGTCTACTTCGTCACCCAGAACCCGGCCGACATTCCCGACAGCGTGCTGGCCCAGCTGGGCAACCGCATCCAGCACGCGCTGCGCGCCTACACCCCGTCCGAGCAAAGGGGGCTGAAGGCCGCTTCCGAGAGCTTCCGGCCCAATCCCGCCTTCGACACCGCCGAGGCCATCCAGGGTCTGGGCGTGGGCGAGGCCCTGGTCTCGACCCTGGACGAGAAGGGCGCGCCGAACATCGTCGGGCGCACCGCCATCCGTCCGCCGGACAGCCGCCTGGGACCGGCAACCGACGCCGAACGGGCGCAGGTCATGGCCGCCAGTCCGGTGCGGGGCCTGTACGAGACGGTGGTGGACCGCGAGTCCGCCGAGGAAATCCTGGCCGCGCGCCGGGGCGAGGCCGACCATGCCGCGGCCGAAGCCAAGCTGGCCGAGGCCCGCGCCCAAGCCCAGGCAAAGGCCGACGCCATCGCCGCGAAGGACGCCGAGAAGGCCGCCGCCGCCCGCGAGAAGGAGCAGGCCCGACAGCAGGCGCAGTATGAGCGCGAAGCCGCCCGGTCGCGGGCTCCGGCTCGACGCTCGACGCGAGAGACCCCGATCGAGGCGGCCACCAAGTCGGTGCTGCGCACGGCGGGGAGCACGATCACGCGGGAGCTGCTTCGCGGCCTGCTGGGTGGGCTGAAGCGGCGGTGAATGAAGCGCCCGAACTGGTCTGGGTCGTCTTCTTTCCGTTTCTGTGGATCGCAGGCTGGATCACGGCCTCGATCATCTATCGGCGGATTCACGACAAGCCGATCTTCCCTCGCACGCCTGAGAGCGCGCTCTTCGTCGAACGGGCCGCATCGGGAGTGAACGACAGCCACTGGCTCAGTCGGATCGGCCACGCCAATCGGTGTCTGATCGTGGCAGTGACCGGCCATGAGCTTGTCGTCACACCCTTCTTTCCCTTCAACCTGATGTTCCTGCCGGAAATCTACGGTCTGGAGATACGGGTTCCGGTTTCGCGGATCCGGCGGGTCGGAGAGTGGTCCGGGATCCTTCGCGACTTCATCGTCGTCGAATTCGACGATGGCCGGAGCTTCAGACTGGTCCTACGCAATCCTCGCGCCTTCAGGAAAGCTCTTGGGCGCCCCTAGCTCGCCTTGGGAACCAGCCGCCACATCCGGAGCGGATGCCTGACCGCGCCAGCTTCCGCGCCGGCCGCGTCGCCCCGGCCCATGTAGAGGTCGGCGCGGACCGGGCCGCGGATGGCCGAGCCGGTGTCCAGCGCCACCACCAACCCCTGATAGCTGCCGCGCGCGCCGGGCAGGTTGCCGCCGTCGGCGCTGATCCAGACCAGGTCGCCATAGCGCCAGTGGGACGGATCGACCGCGATGGCGCGGCGGGCCGGCAGGGGGATGCCCGCGGCCCCGGCGGGATCGCCGCCGTCATCCGGGTCCAGCTTGAAGAAGATGTAGCGCGGGTTCAGCGCCATCACCGCCTGGGCCTCGGGCCCGCGATGGGCGGCCAGCCAGGCGCGGATGGCCTCGCCCGAGGTTCCGTTCTGCGGCAGCAGGCCTTGCTGCGCCATCGGACGGGCGATGCCGACGAAGGTCTGCCCGTTGTCGGCGGCGTAGGCGGCGCGAGCCTTGGATCCATCCTCGAAGGTCAGATAGCCCGAGCCCTGGATCTGCATGAAGAACAGGTCCTCGGCCCGCATCCAGGCCAGGGTCTGCGTCGGCGGCGCGGCCTCGATCTCGACGCGGGGCGGCAGGGTCTGGCCCCGGCGCCAACCGGCGGGCGCGGCCAGGACCGGCATGTCGAAGTCGGCGTCCCGCGCATGGCGGGCGGCGTATTCCGGGGCGAAATAGGAGGTCAGCAGGCCCGGACGCCCGTCGGCGGTTTCGGCCGGAACGACGGTGAAGCCGGTCTCGAAGAAGGCGCGGGCCATGGACGGCGTCACCGGCCGCGAGGTCTGGCGGATGTGCATGGCCCGGTCGCACTGGACGCGGGCGGCGGCATCCCGGGCGGCGCGGCACCCATCGGCCCAGGCGTTGAAGGCCGACAGATGGTCCTCCTCGTTCCAACCGGGCAGGGTCGCGGGACTCACGCCGCGCGGCGGCTCCGGACGCGGCGTCGGCCGGGGTTCAGGCGGTCGGGGCCGGGACGGCGCGGGGCCGCCGTCGGGCGAAGGCCCAGGCGTGACGACGGGCGGACGGGTCGCGCACGCCGCGAGCAGGGACAGGAGCAGCGCGGCGGCGACGCCCTGGATCCGCACGGCGCGCGCGCGGCCCACAGTCAGGCCGAGGCGGCTTCGTTGCGGGCCAGCACCCAGTTGGGGTCGCTGGCGCCGAGGGTGCGTTCGAAGGTCCAGAGCTCGGCGACGCGGCGCTCCTCGACCTGGGGTTCGGCGGAGGCGTCGGCGGACTTCACGGTGTCGCGAAGCTCGGCCAGGAAGCGGACCTTGGCGATGGCGG
>NZ_JAHFPF010000147.1 GCF_023259385.1 Brevundimonas sp.
CCGTCGGCCTGGGCCTGCCCGGCGGCGCCCGCCTGGCCGAGGGCGTCCGCTTCGCCGGCGGGATCGAACTGGTTCTGGACCCGACCTCTCTGCTGCATAGCCTGTCCGATCTGAAGCTGACCGGCGACGCTCAGGGCGATGGGGGCTTCGTCAGCGTCACCGACGCGGGCGACCTGGTGCGGGGCCGACTGGTGCTGGACGCCCGGGGGCGGCTGACCGGCGTCTCGGGTCTGCAGCGCCGTCGCCTGACCCTGCTGGACGGCGCACCCATCGTGGACAAGGTCGACGGAGACGCCGAGGGCCTGCTGGTCACCGACCGCGGCGACCTGTTCATCAGCTTCGAGCGCAATCACCGCATCTGGGACTACGGCTCCGCTGACGCCCCGCGCGCCATGCCGACGCCCGTGCGTCACCCGGACGTGGCGCTGCCGCTGAACGACGGCATGGAGGGGATCTCGGCCGCCCGTGACGGCGGCTGGCGGGTGACGGCGGAGAACGGCGGCGTCTGGGATTGCCACCCCGCCGCCTGCCGCGTCGTGACGCCCCCGCCCGCGACGCCGCCGACCGACGGCGACTACCGCACCACCGGCATGGATCGTGATCCGGCAGGTCAGGGCTATGTCCTCGTCCAGCGTTCGTACCGGCCCCCGCTGGACGCCCGCGCCCGCATCCGTCGCATGGGCGAGGACGGCGCGCTCGGTCCGGTGCTGGTCGAACTGAAGCTGCCCGGCACGACCGACAATTTCGAAGGGATCGCCGCCGTCGCCCGCGAGGGCGGGATGCGCCTCTACATCCTGTCCGACGACAACAGCAATCCCGCCCAGCGGACGCTGCTGCTGGCGTTCGACGTGGCGAACTAGACCCTCGAGACCGGGGCCCGCGTTGACGCGGTCCCGGCGTCGCCGGATCCGACCCTATTCGCTCTGGGTTCTACGGTGGTTGTTCTGCGCCCGTCGCAGGGCGTCCTGGCCCGCGGCGGCCTCGGCCCGCATCTGCGCGCGGCTGCGGCAGACCCGGACCTGGACACGGCGACCGGTCACCGCTTCGTGGCGACATACGATCTCGGCGTCATTGCCCGCGGTCGCGGCGGCGCCGGAGGTCCCGGTCGCCGACGTCTGGGCGCTCGCGGTCTGGGCCGCATCGACCGTTGGCGATGCGGGGACCTGGGGAGCCTGCGCTACGATTGCGAACGCCAGAACGGCCGATGCAAGAACCATGACCAAACGCACCATTGCTGATTGATGACCTTGGGCGAGAGTAGTGCCTGCCCAGGGTGATAAATCAACTCAGGGCGTCAGACCCTCTCCGAGACCTTGATGGCCACGCGGCAACCCGCCTTGATCACGGCGCTGAGCAGCTCATAGGCCGGGGCCTCGCGGCTGCCGTGTTCGACGGCGTGGTCGTGGTGGGCCAGTTCTTCCTCGCGGAATTTCGTCAGCTCGGCCGCCAGCGCGGGATCGCGGTCCCGGATCTCGGCGATCTGGTCGGCGTAGTGTTCCTCGATCACGCTCTCGACCGCCTCTGTGCAGGCGTGGGCCGCCTTCTCGCCGATCAGGGCGGTGCCGGCGCCCAGCGCCAGGGCGGCCAGGCGCCAGACCGGGGTCATCACGGTGGGGCGCACGTTCTCGGCCTTGAGCAGGGCCTGGAAGCGCTCCAGATGGACCTGCTCCTGGCCGCGCATCTCCGCCATGTCGACGGCGATGGCTTCCTTGCCGGCGCGGCCCGCGAAGACGGCGTGCTGGGCGCGGTAGATGTGGACGGCGGCGTATTCGCCCGCGTGGTCGACGCGCAGGATCTCATCCCGGCGGCGCTTGCTTGCGCCGCGGCCGGGGCGGGGCAGGGGGATGCGGCGGTCGCCCTCGTGGGAGCCGGTCATCGGATCAGGATCGCGGGGCGCGGGCATCCTTGGGCCTCTTGGCGGCGAGAAGGCTGAACCCGGCCAATGCGGCGGAGATCAGCGCGTTCCATCCTGCCATGCTGAGGCCGAGGAAGGTCCACGTCACGGCGTCGCACATGGCCACCCGGGGCGCCGGACCCGTGCCCAGCGCCAGGGCGGTCATGCTTTCCAGATCGACCGAACCGCCGGCGGCGCAGGTCGCGGGCAGGGCCCACCACTTCAGCTCGCCGCCCATGTGGAAGACGGCGGTGATGGTGCCGGTGGCGAAGATCACGGCCAGCAGGAAGGCGGCGATGCGCGGCGTGCCGCGGCTGCCGCGGCTGACCAGATGCCAGACGGTGGCGAGCAGGGCGACGACCACGGCGCCCCAGTAGACCTCGCGCGCCTTGAGGCAGAGGTTGCAGGGCGAGATGTCCCAGATCGTCTCCGACAGGTGGGCGAAGCCCAGCAGCGCCAGCGACGCCACGAGCGCGAATGCGGTCCACCACCGCGTCAGGAGTCGATACAGGCCTCTCATCAGACGACGTTCATAGCGAGGCTTGAGCCATCCGTCGATTGGGCGGGTTTAGACCATTTTCGCTTCAGGTCGGATCGACCTGAATCCAGAAAATGGTCCGGCATCAAACTGGAGCGAAATCTGAGCCGAGCCGGACTGCGTCCAGCTCGGCCGATCTCGCTCTAGAAGAGGAACTTCACCGCCACGAAGGCGCCGACCAGCACGGCGAGACCGATGAAGGTCCACATCGCCAGCCGCTTCTCGACCACCGCCAGCACCGCCGGCCCCCAGGTCTTCAGCACGAAGGCCACCGCGAAGAAGCGGGCGCCGCGTGTGATCACGCACAGCGCGAGGAACAGCGCCAGATTGAACTGGAAGATACCCGACGCGATGGTGATCAGCTTGAACGGGATGGGGGTCAGCCCCTTGATGAGGATCACCCAGGCGCCGTGCTGCTGGAACAGGGCCTTGGAGGTCTCGAAGGTGTCCGCCTTGCCGAGGAAGGCCAGGATCGCCAGGCCGACGGGTTCGAGAAAATAGCCGATCGCATAGCCGAGGAGGGCGCCGAGCACCGAGGCGATCGTACAGACGGCGGCGTAGAAATACGCCCGTTCCGGCCGCGCCAGCACCATCGGCGCCAGCATGACGTCCGGCGGAATGGGGAAGAAGGAGCTTTCGGCGAAGGACACCACGGCCAGCGCCTTGGTGGCGTGCTTGCTGCGGGCCTGTGCAAAAACCCAGTCGTAAAGCTTGCGGAGCATCGATCCTCCGGCGAAAGGCCGAGCCTCCGCGTCTAGCAGGGCGCGCGGTCCGACGCATCCGCCGAAACGCAGCTTGAGTCGCGGTCGCGGCGATCCGCCGCTATAAGGCCGCCTCCGCCCACCTCCCCCTCGGATCGGAAGACCATGCGCTACCTGCACACCATGGTCCGCGTGACGGACCTCGACGCCTCCCTGCGCTTCTGGTGCGACCTGCTGGGCCTGCACGAAATGCGCCGGATGGAGAACGAAGCCGGGCGCTTCACCCTGATCTTCCTCGCCGCCCCCGCGGACCTGTCGCGCTCCGAGGCCGAGCGCTCCCCGGAGGTCGAACTGACCTATAACTGGGATCCGGAAACCTATTCCGGCGGGCGGAATTTCGGCCATCTGGCCTACAAGGTCGATGACATCTACGCCGCCTGCCGACGCCTGATGGACGGCGGGGTGGTCATCAATCGGCCCCCGCGTGACGGCAACATGGCCTTCGTCCGGTCGCCGGACGGCATCTCCATCGAACTTCTCCAGGAGGGCGCGCCCCTGCCCCCCGCCGAACCCTGGGCCTCGATGCCCAACACCGGGAGCTGGTGATCTTGAAAGCTTTCGCGCTTCTGCCCCTGGCCTTGCTGGGCCTCGCGGCCTGCGCCTCGACCTCGGAGACCTACCCGTCGCGCACCGCGACGGAGCAGCTTCTGATCTCGCGCGCCGCCGACCGCGCGGTCGAGGGCCTGACCCTGCCGATCCCGGCCGGTTCGCGCGTGTTCGTGGACGACACCTACTTCCGCGCCGAGAACAGCCCCTACGCCGTCAGCGCGGTGCGCAACGCCCTGTCGGACGCCGGCTACGCCCTGGCCCCGTCCCGGGCCGAGGCCGACGCGGTGTTCGAACTGCGCGCCGGGGCCCTGTCGCTGGAACAGATGCGCCGCGTCTTCGGCCTGCCGGACATGCGGGTGCCGATCAACGAGAGCTTCAACGTGGTCTCGATCCCCGAGCTGTCGGTCTACAGCCGCCGCGACCGGATCGGCGTCGCCGAGTTCTCGGGCTTCCTTTACGAGCCCAAGACCGGCGCCCCGCTGGGCGCCGTCCTGCCGATGACCGGGCAGTTCCGCATCCGCAGCCACAAGCTGCTGATGATCGTGGCCTGGGGCCAGCAGACCGTCGATCCCGGCGAACGCGACCCGGGCGACAGCTGGCGGCAGTTCTAGGGTTTCGCCGGAACCAGCACCTTGCGGTCGCCCATCGTCTCCGGCGTGCGCACATCCCACGCCAGTCCAAGCCGCTCGAGCAGCCGGATGAAGCGGTAGCCCCAGTCGCTCTGGCCGGGGTACAGGCCGATCCGCGCCGAGCCCGGGAAGGCGTGGTGGTTGTTATGCCAGGCCTCGCCCATGGTCGGGATCGCCGCCCATGGCACGTCATGCGCCTGCACCCCCGCGCCCTCGACCAGCCAGCTTTGCGGCCCGCGCCGATGGGCCAGATGGCCGACGAACCAGTGGCCTGAGACCGAAGCCGCCACCCGCGCGCAGACGCCCCAGACCACGAAGCCCCAGCCGCCCATCAGATAGAGCCCGGCGGCGATGGGGACCTGTTGCAGCATCCAGGTCCGTTCCAGGAGGCGATAGAAGCGGTCCCGGCCCACGCGGCCGAGGTCGAAGGCGGGCGGATGCATCAACTTCAGCCGGCAGTGCATCTGCCAGACCGCGTCGATCAGCATGGGTCGCCGGTGGGCCAGATAGTCGTGGCAGTCCGCCTGCCGCTGGGCCCAGTCGCGCAGGTCGTGGGTGCGGATCATCCAGAACGGCCCGCTCATGCCCACGGCGGTCCCAACCCAGACCAGGACATGCTCGAGCCATAGCGGGCATTTGAAGCTGCCGTGGATCAGCCGCCGGTGGAAGCCGACCGAATGGCCCAGCAGCAGGCCGGCGCCGGTCGTGATCGCGAACACCGCCGCCGCGCCCGGACTGACCGTCAGCGGCCCCAGCACCAGCGCGCCCGCCAGCATGCCGCCGTTCCAGATCGAATGGATCGGATCCCAGACGACCCGGCCCTCGACGGGCGAGCAGCCGGGCGTTTCGACCAAGCTGTTGACCGCGCAGGGGTCGGGGTGGTCGCCGCTCACCGAACCTGACCGTCGTCATAGGCTAAGCGACATGCCGTGAACCCGGCGGCGGCGCCCCCGACCGCAGCCGGGAGAGCGCTCAGAAGGACAATCCCCACGGCGTTCGGGTCCACAGTAAAGCTCAGGCCTGTGGCGAACGCCCACAAGGTGAACGGGGTCGCGACGGCCGCGACGCCGCTCCCGACGACGACGGCCGTCAGGCGATCCCGTCGCCGCGCCCAGTGCAGAACCGCCCATACCGGTCCCCCCACCAGAAACAGGCCGCCGACCCAGAACGGCAGCGTCGCCATGCCGATCATGAGGCCGAGGCCCAGTCCGCCCAAACCTGCGAACAGCCCTACGGCGCCGAGCACGACCGAGGCCGCGGCGCACCCGGTGATGCTCGCGGCCAGCAGCGCTATGACCCCCAGCCTCCCTTGGGCCAGCCCTCGCCTGATCTTGTCCGTCCGCATCATGGTCAGCTCATTTAGTATTTAAGCCATTACCTAACTGCCGAATGATCCCTCTGGCAAGTGGTTCGCAAATCGCTTAAATGTCGCAGCCATGCAGCGCGTGTTCGAAGCCCTCTCCTCCCAGATCCGGCGCAAGATCCTGGCCTATCTCGCCCACACCGACCTGACGGCGGGCGAGATCGCCGCGCGGTTCGAGATCTCCAAGCCCGCGGTCAGCCAGCACCTGACCGTGCTGGAGAACGCCGGGCTGGTGACCAGCGAGAAGCGCGGCCAGTACGTCCACTACAGCCTGGTCCCCGACCATCTGGCCAACACCCTGAACAGCTATGCGCAAGAGGTTTGTCCGGTCTCCAAGCCCCTGAAAGCCGAGAGCGCGGACATCGCCAAGACGCGCAAGCCCTGACGCCGCCGTACCTTGCGTCCCTCCGCCGGACCGTCGAAGGTCCCGGCCGTCATGTTTCCGGGAGGGTTTCCATGCGTCGTCTTCTGATCACCACCGCCTGCGCCGTCGCCGTTCTGGCCGGGGCGCCCGCCGTCGCCATGGCCCAGACCGCCGCCCCGACCGCGGACATGTCGATCCAGACCGAGGACGCGCGGCTGGCGGCCTTCTTCGAACAGGCGTGGCAGGAGCGGATCGCCCTGTCGCCGCAGCAGATGACCTCGCTGGGGATCAAGACGGACTACGACAAGCTGGACGACGTCACCGACGCCGCGGCGGACCGGTCGCTGGCCCTGGCCGAGAGCCAGCTGGCGCGGATGAAGAGCGGATTCGATCCGGCGACCGTGAACGCCGACAGCCGGATGTCGATGCGATTGTTCGAATACGGGGTGGCGCAGGCGCGCCTGTCGAACCGCTGGCGCGACTGGGGCTATCAGTTCGCCGCCAACGGCAATCCGACCACGGGGCTGCCGGTCTTCCTGATCAACAACCACCGCGTCTCCAGCGTGTCGGACGCCGAGGCCTATGTCTCGCGCCTGCGCGCTTCCGAGCGGGTGATGGGCGAGATCGCAGATGAACTGCGGGACCGGGCGTCGAAGGGAATCATCTCGCCGAATTTCGTGTTCGAGCCCTCGATCGCCAACACCCGCAACATCATCACCGGCGCGCCGTTCGACGGCGGGGCCGACAATCCGGTCTGGGCCGATTTCCAGCGCAAGGTCGGCGCCCTGGATACGGACCAGGCGACCAAGGACCGCCTGCTGGGCGAGGGCCGCGCGGCCCTGACCGGCGAATGGAAGCGCGGCTATGAGACGGTGCTGACGGCGCTGGCCGAGGTGCAGCAGCAGGCCGCCGTCATGCCCAACCGCGACGGCGGCGTCTGGCGGCTGCCGGACGGCGAAGCCTATTACAACGCCCGCCTGCAGCTCTCGACCACCACCGACCTGACCGCCGACCAGATCCACCAGATCGGCCTGGGCGAAGTGGCGCGCCTGCAGGGCGAAATGCAGACGATCATGACCCGTGTCGGCTTCACCGGCACGCTGCAGGAGTTCTTCACCCTGCTGAAGACCGATCCGCGCTTCCAGTATCCGAATACGCCGGAGGGCAAGGAGCAGTATCTGACCGACGCCCGCGCCTTCATCGCCCAGGTGATGGAGGCCGCGCCGCGCTGGTTCAGCGACCTGCCCGAGGCGGCGCTGGAGGTTCGCGCGGTCGAGGCGTGGCGCGAGGCCACCGCCTCCATCGCCTTCTACAACGCCCCGGCGCCCGACGGCTCGCGCCCCGGCATCTACTACGTCAACCTGTCGGACATGACCCAGGTGCTGAAACCCCAGATCGAGGGCATCAGCTATCATGAGGGCGCGCCGGGGCATCACTTCCAGATCGCCTACGCGCAGGAGATGCAGGGCCTGCCGTCGTTCCGCCGCTTCGGCGGCTACGGCGCCTATGCCGAGGGCTGGGGCCTGTACGCGGAGCAGCTGGGCAAGGAGATGGGCTTCTATCAGGACCCCTATTCCGACTTCGGCCGGCTCTCGACCGAGCTGTGGCGCGCGGTGCGTCTGGTCACCGACACCGGCCTGCACGCCAAGCGCTGGAGCCGCGAGCAGGCGATGGACTATTTCCGCCAGAACTCCCTGCTGAGCGAGCGTGACATCCAGAAGGAGGTCGAGCGCTACATCACCAGCCCCGGCCAGGCGACCAGCTACAAGATCGGCGAGTTGAAGATCATGGAGCTGCGCGCGCGGGCCCGCGCGGCGCTGGGCGAACGCTTCGACATCCGCGACTTCCACGCGGTCGTGCTGGGCTCGGGCTCGGTGCCGCTGGACGTGCTGGAGGTCCAGGTCGACGCCTGGATCGCGGCGGGCGGCGGCGCACCCGCCTCGTAAGGGGTCAGTGCGCCTCGGGCGGGCGAGCGGCCGGGCTGTGGTACTCGCTCTCGGCCTTCTTCTTTTTGCCGAGCACGAAGCGGCGGTCGCAATAGCCGCACTCGACGTGATCGTCCTCGCCCATGTCCATGTAGACGAGCGGGTGGCCGAGGGCGCCGCCGCCACCGTCGCAGGCGACGCGCTTGGACGTCACCACGATCTCTTCCGGCGGCGGGATGATCACGGTGGTGGGTCGCGAGGACATTCGGACGGCTCTGACTTGGCGATTGGTGCGAGGGTGCATAGGTATGCGCGCGCGCTCCATACCGTCAAACGGAGCCGCTCGAAACACCCGAAAGCGCCGAATGACCGAGACCGACACCCTGCCCGTCAACGCCATCGAGGTGCGGGGGCTGGAAAAGACCTATGCGGGCAACAAGAAGTCGCCGCCCAAGACCGCCCTGCGCGGAGTCGATCTGGTCATCCCGCGCGGCTCGATGTTCGGCCTGCTGGGCCCGAACGGCGCGGGCAAATCGACCCTGATCAACATCCTGGCCGGGATCGTAAACAAGACCGGCGGCACAGCCTCGATCTGGGGCCGCGACATCGACAAGCAGCCGCGCGACGCCCGCGCCGCGCTCGGTGTCGTGCCGCAGGAGATCGTCGCCGACGTCTTCTTCACCCCCAGGGAGGCGCTGGAGGTTCAGGCCGGCTTCTACGGCGTGCCGGCCAGTGAGCGCCGCTCGGACGAGCTGCTGGCCGCGTTGGGCCTGTCGGACAAGGCCAACGCCTACGTCCGCGCCCTCAGCGGCGGCATGAAGCGCCGCCTGATGGTGGCAAAGGCGCTGGTGCACAATCCG
>NZ_JAHFPF010000348.1 GCF_023259385.1 Brevundimonas sp.
AGCCGCTCGTTCAGCTCGACGATCAGCCAGGCCGGAACATTGTCCCGCTCGGTGGGGTAGGCGAAGCGGAAGTTCAGCAGATGGGCGAACAGCACCTCCCAGTAGAGGTCCATCTGGTCCAGCAGGCTCTTCCAGTCGATGGCCGCGGACTGCTTCAGGATGACGTGGTTCACGTCGGCCCCGTCGTAGCGGTAGCGGTCCTGGATGAAGACCTTGGACAGGATCAGGGCCGTCGGCGGGGTGATGCCGACCGTGTGGCCGTAGACCTCGATCGTGTCGCCGCCGAACCAGCTGTCGTTCACGGCGATGGTGCCGTTCGACATGGCGAAGATCACGTCGAAGAAATGCTTCTCGTCCTTCCAGACCTTGGCGATCCAGCGCTCGTCCTCGACGTCGGTGCGGTACCCGCGCGCCTGGAAGTAGGCGAGGATGCGCGGGTAGTCCCCGGGCTTGCAGAAGACGTCCAGGTCCTTGGTCGGGCGGCTGATGCCCGTATAGGCCGTCACCGCATAGGTGCCGGACAGCAGGAAGGGTATGCCGCTCTCCTGCAGCAGCCGAAGCGACTCCTCGTAGAAGGCCAAGGCCTCCTTCGGCGGATGGAAGCTCGGGTCGGCGACGGTGTCTGACATTCACGCACTCCTCCCGCGACGGGGAACCGGCGCGGCGAAAAAACGGCTCCGCCGGTCCGGGGGTTCCGTCCCGCCGGGGGACTCCCGCGTTACGTGAAGTCCCTCATCCGCCCTCAGGCCAGTTTGTTTACGGATTGACCTTAACCGTAGTCGCTCGGGTTGGAGCCGGGAGGGCTTCGGGTTGAAGGGTCGTTGGCGTCTGTTCAGACATGAGGCAGGCCGGGTCGCAGGCCCGCCGCCCTGGCTCTATGTGCTGCTCTTCGCGCTGTCGCAGCTGATCGGCCACTGGAGCGTCGCGACCTACGGAACGGTCGCCGTCTGGTTGTCCAACGGAGTCATGGTCGCGGCCCTGCTTCAGCTGCACCGTCGCCCCGCGATGATGGTGCTCACCGCCTGTTTCGCGATCAACCTGCTCTCCAACACCTTCCGGGGCGATCCCGGCGTCTTCCTCTGGATCAATGCGGTTCTGAACCTGGGCGAAGCGGTGCTGGCCGCCCTGATCGCCCGCCGCTATTGCGGCGCCGCGCTGGACATGCGCCGCCCGCGTCGGCTGTTCCGCTTCATGGCCATCTCCGTCACCGCCGTGGCGGCCACCGCCATGGTCGGCTTCAGCCTGGCCTGGGCCCTGCGCCATCCGCCGCTGACGATCTGGCTGTTCAATCTGCAGTCCTTCCTGATCATGGAGGTGATGGGGCTGCTGCTGGTCACGCCGGTGCTGCTGCTATTCGCCCGCGCCCATCGCTTCAAGGGCTTGGCCCGCGCCTCGGCGCCCGAGGCCGTCGTCCTGATCGCCGTGATGACCGTCGTCACAGCCGCCGTCTTCCTGCAGAACGACTACCCCCTGCTGTTCCTGACCCTGCTGCCCATGCTGCTGATCGGCCTGCGCCTTTCGCCGACCATGACGGCGACGGCCCTGATCATCACGTCGGCCATCAGCGGCGCCGCCACCCTGACCGGCTATGGACCCGTGCAGCTGGCCCACCTGCTGGACATTCCGGGGCTGGAAGCCGTTCCGGACCTGCTGCGCCGGCTGGGCATCTACAACCTCTATATGCTGGCCATGGTGGCGACCGTCCTGCCGCTGTCGACGGTGATGAGCGAGCGCCGCCGGCTGGAGGCGCGCCTGCGGACCCGCACCCTGGTCGCCCAGGAGGCCCGCCGCCGGGCCGAGGACGCGGCCGCCGCCCGCTCGCGCTTCCTGGCCGTGATGAGCCATGAGATGCGCACGCCCCTGAACGGCGTCGCGGGCTTCGCCGACCTGCTGGCCGCCCGCCCCAGCCTGGACGCCGAGGCCCTACGTCAGATCCGCCAGATCCGCGAGTCGAGCGATGGCCTGCTGATGCTGGTCGAGGACATTCTGGATTTCGCCCGCGGCGACGACGCCCTGTCGCCCGAGCCGCTCGACCTGGCCGCCGTGGCGCGCGAAGCCATGACGCCCAGCCGCGCCGCCGCCGACGCGCGCGGCCTCACGCTGACCGTCGATGACCGCCTGCCGATCCGGGCGCGGTTCGCCTGCGATCGCCGCGCCCTGCGCCAGGCCGTGCATCCGCTGATCGCCAACGCCGTGAAATTCACCGAGGCGGGCGAGGTCTCCGTGCGTCTCGACCGCGTGGCCGACGGCGTCGTCATCCGTGTCGCCGACACCGGCTGCGGAATCCCGCCTGAAGTCCTGCCGGACCTGTTCGAAGCCTTCGCCCAGGGTGACGCCTCGATCCGCCGCCGTCACTCCGGCGCCGGCCTGGGCCTGGCGCTCGCGGCGCGTCACGTGGGCCGCCTGGGCGGCCGCATCGACGTGGACAGCGTTCCCGGCGAGGGCGCGACCTTCACCCTACACCTGCCGCTGGTCCGCCTGGCCGACGCGGAGCCCGAGCCGGCTCCGGTGGTCGAACTGCGCCCGGTCCCCGAGGTCCAAGCCGAAGC
>NZ_JAHFPF010000349.1 GCF_023259385.1 Brevundimonas sp.
TTGGACCTTGAACAGAGGGAGTTGATCCTCTCCATTCTCAGCCGGGCAGACACCCTGACCGTGGCGACGGTCCGTGAAGACGGCTGGCCGCAGGCGACGGTCGTGAGTTTCGTGAACGACGACCTCGACCTCTATTTCGGGACGACTTTTCACTCGCAGAAGCTGGAAAACATCGCCCGGGACTCCCGGGTGTCCGCGACCGTCACCCCCGAGCATGAGACGTCGAAACCCATCCAGGCGATCTCGCTCGCGGCGGTGGCGCAGCGGGTTACGGACCCCGGGGAGCTGTTGAACGTGGCTGGACTGGTTCTGAAGAAGTTTCCCCGACCGGGGCCTCCCGCGCCGGCTGGGGTGTTGGAGGGTGTGGCGGTCGTTCGCCTGCGCCCCACCATCGTCTCGCTTCTGGACTACAGCCGATCCTTTGGTCAGACGGATCTGATCGAGCTGGGTGACCGTCAAGCCTCGCCCGATCACCGGGACGAACGGCTTCCGTGACCGGGATGACGTTGCGCACGCTCGCGACGGGTGCGCTCGCCCTGGGGGGAATGATCCTCATCGGCATGGGACTCTGGTTCGTCTTCCTGCGACCGGCGCTGCTGCCTGAAGACGCCAGATACATGGGGTCCACCGTGGCGCAGATCCAGGACATCCTGCCCCGGCTGGCCCCGTGGCTCCGGCGCGTCTTCGGCGTGCTGGGGGGCTATATGCTCGCCACCGGTCTGCTGACCGTCCATGTCGCGATGACGACTTTCCGGTCCGCCCGGCCCGGGGCGACGATGGTGCGGCCGTCTCGGGGCTGGTATCGATCGGCGGCATGGCCGTCACCAACTTCGCCATCGACTCCGATTTCAAATGGCTGCTGTTGGCCTTCACCCTGCCGTGGGTGGTGGCCCTTGCGCTGTCCCGGGCCGACGCGAGGCGCATGGACCCAGGCGCATGAGCTGTCGCGGCGCGCCGGGCGTGGGCGATGAAAACCGGGATGTCAGGACCGGGGTCGGTCACTCAGGCGGCAGGCGCCGGTCCTGGAGCCGGTGATCCTGTCGGCCGTCTATCCGCCAGATGTAAGCGTTCCGGGGGGCGGGCGTCATATCTCCGGAGCGGGCACGGCGCCCGTCTGTTCGTGGCAAGGCGCTATCGTGTCGATCACCTGGGCTGAAACGTGGAAACCCGGCTATGGGCCTCTGGTCCGGCAAGCCGACACCGTCACGCGGATCGAGGACATGGCGCAGCGTCTCGTGCGCCGAGGCGTCTGGCCGGACGAGGAGTCGGTCTACCGTCTGGTGGCCGCCGCCGATCGGCTGGCGAGCGCCGGCATGTGGCTGGTGGCGCACATGACCTATGTACGCCGGGTGGATCTGTCCGGAGCGCCCTTGCCGACGGAAGCCTTCAAGGACTTGCCGGAGGGCCATACCGGCGGCTCGCTGAACATGGTCCCGGCCTTCGTCGGCTATTTGCTGGCGAACGCCCTGTCCGGCGTCACGCGGTCCTGGATCATGGGCCAGGGGCACTGCGTGGCTGCGATCGAGGCGGTCAACGCGCTGACCGGCGATGTCTCTGCCCGGCAAAAGGGTCGGTACAGCCGCTCGGACGCCGGCCTGTCCCAGCTCGTTTCGGACTTCTACAGCTACGCCATTGGCGCCGACGGCCGGCCCGCCGCGCCGCTTGGCAGCCATGCCGGGCCGGACACGGCCGGGGCCGTCTCGGAGGGCGGCTATCTGGGCTTCGCCGAGCTCGAATATGTCCATATGCCGCTGGCCGGCGAGAGTCTGGTCGCCTTCCTCAGCGACGGCGCCTTCGAAGAGCAGCGCGGCTCCGACTGGTCGCCGCGATGGTGGCGGGCGGAAGACTGCGGCCTGGTGACGCCCCTCATGATCCTCAACGGGCGGCGCATAGAGGAACGCACGGAGATCGCCCAGGACGGCGGCGCGGGCTGGCTCGAACGACACCTGCGCCTGAACGGTTTCGACCCGATCCAGATCGACGGTCACGATCCAGCCGCCGTGGCGTGGGCCATTCTCGACTCCGAGGAGCGATTGAAGCGCTTCACAGCGGATCCCGACCGGGTCTATCCGGCGCCGTTGCCCTATGTGATCGCGCGGGCGGTCAAGGGGTTCGGCTTTCCCGGCGCCGGGACGAACCGCGCCCACAACCTGCCACTGGAGGGCGATCCCCGAACGGACGAGGGGGCGCGGGCGGCGTTCAACGCCGCGGCGGCGACGCTGTTCGTGCAGGGAAGCGAGCTCGACGCCGCCCTGGGGGTTCTCACGACCCATGACCTGCAGCGCCGGCCTTTGGAAAGCCGCCATCCGGCCGCGCGGCGGGCGCCGCCGCCGCCCGTGCGGCCCATTCCGGACTGGTCGGACAGGGCGAGGTCCCCGATGGAGGCGATCGACGCCTGGTTCGTGGAATTCGTCGACGCCAACCCGGGCCTGCGCGTCCGCCTCGGCAATCCCGACGAGCTTCGCAGCAATGGCATGGGGCGTACGCTCGACCGGCTTGGCCACCGGGTGAACCGACCGGAACCCGGCGTTCCCGAGGCGATCGAC
>NZ_JAHFPF010000148.1 GCF_023259385.1 Brevundimonas sp.
GCCGCGCGACGCCCGCGCCGCCCTGGGCGTCGTGCCGCAGGAGATCGTCGCCGACGTCTTCTTCACCCCCAGGGAGGCGCTGGAGGTTCAGGCCGGCTTCTACGGCGTGCCGGCCAATGAGCGGCGCTCGGACGAGCTGCTGGCCGCGTTGGGCCTGTCGGACAAGGCCAACGCCTACGTCCGCGCCCTCAGCGGCGGCATGAAGCGCCGCCTGATGGTGGCAAAGGCGCTGGTGCACAATCCGCCGATCCTGATCCTCGACGAGCCGACCGCCGGGGTCGATGTCGAGCTGCGCCGCCAGCTTTGGGAATACGTCCGAAAGATCAACGCCGAGGGCGTGACCATCCTGCTGACCACCCACTATCTGGAGGAGGCGCAGGAGCTCTGCGACACCATCGCCATCATGAACCGGGGCGAGGTGGTGGCCTGCGAACCGACGCCGCAACTGCTGCGCCGCCTCGACACCCGCAACGTCGTCGTGACTCCCGAGGGCGAGCTGACCGCCCTGCCGACGGTCAAGGGCTTCGATGTCGTGCCGCGTCCGAACGGCGCCTTCGCCATCAGCTACAAGAAGGGCCAGTCGTCGGTGGAGCAGGTCCTGGCCGCCGTCCGCGCCGCAGGGGTGACCATCGCCGACATCTCGACCGAGGACCCCGACCTGGAAGATGTCTTCCTGGCGCTGACCTACGGCGATGCGAGCCAGGTGAGTCCGACGAAGGACTGAGGCTAGACCACCATCACCGTGCCGATCAGCAGGCGCGCGCCGGCGCGGCCCATGACGGTGTTGGTGGCGGTCTGGAGCTGGGCGACCAGCCGTTCGATGTCGGGCGGAGCGCCCGGCAGCAGGACCGCGGCGCTCTGCTGCACCACCTGGGCGTAGGCGGCGCGCAGGCGCGGGGCCGACTGCGCCACGCGGGCGCGCAGGGCCGCGTCCGGCGTATCCACCCCGATCTCGACCGTCATGACGCCCAGGCTTCCGCCGGGGCGGCGCACATTGCCCGTCACCGTCGGCAGGCCGAGATAGCTGGCCTGCGACGAACTTCCACCCCCGCCCGACGAGGCGGCGGCGGGCGTGGCGGCGGCAGCGGTGGCGATGGCCGCGAGGCCGAGAATAGCGCGACGTTCCATGCGCTCTCCATAGCGGACACCGCTTAACATTCCCCTGAGCCCGGCCTACCTCGGAGTCATGAGCCCGCGCGAGATCGACACCGGACTGGACGGCTTCCGCTGGTGGCCTGGGGTGCTGGACGCCAAGGCGCAGGCCGCCCTGCTGACCGAGGTGATGGCGGCGGTGGACGACAGCCCCTTCTATCGGCCGGTCACACCGGGCGGACGGCCCTTCTCGGTGCGGATGACCAACCTGGGGCCGCTGGGCTGGGTGTCGGACCGGAACGGCTATCGCTACCAGGCGACCCATCCGGAGACCGGCGCGCCGTGGGCGCCGATCCCGCAAACCCTGCTGGACCTGTGGCGCGCCCTGACCGGCTGGCCCGAGCCGCCCGACGCCTGTCTGGTCAACATGTATCGGGACGGTGCGAAGATGGGCCTGCATCAGGATCGGGACGAGGCCGATCTGAATGCGCCGGTGCTGTCCGTTTCGCTGGGCGACACGGCGATCTTCCGGGTCGGCCCGGCCGGCGGCGGGCCGACCCGGTCCATCCGGCTGGCCTCGGGGGATGTCTGCGCCCTGACCGGGCCCGCGCGGCTGGCGCGGCACGGGATCGACCGGCTGCTGCCCGGCTCGTCGAGCCTGATTCCGGGCGGCGGGCGCATCAACCTGACCCTGCGCCGGGCGGGTCCGTCTTCACGGCAATCGTGACTCGACGCTGGCGGGCGCCGCCGCCACTGTCCCGCCTCCCACAGCCCGGAGCCCGCCCATGTCGCTGATCCGTCCCGAAGGCCCGCAGGCCGATGATGTGATCCTGAGCCGCCGGACGTTGGGCGCCGGAACGCTGGGCGGCCTGTTCTTCGCCGGCTATGCACCCGCGGCCCTGGCGGCCCAGGCCAGTCCGGTGACGACCGACGGCGCGGGCCTGTCGCAGGGCGAGGTCAGCTTCCCGGCCCCCGACGGCTTCCAGCTGCCCGCCTTCGTCGCCCGCCCGGACGGCGACGGCCCCTTCCCGGTGGTGATCGTCGTCTCCGAGATCTTCGGCGTGCACGAATACATCCGCGACATCTGCCGCCGCCTGGCCAAGGCCGGCTATGCGGCGGTCGCCCCGGCCTTCTTCAACAGGGTCGAGGACCCGGCGCCCCTGTCCGACATGCAGCGGATCCAGCAGATCGTCGGCGCCGCCGGCTATGAGCAGGTGATGGGCGACGTCTCGGCCACCCTGGACTGGGTCAGCCAGCAGCTCTGGGCCAACGGCGACAGGATCGGCATCACCGGCTGGTGCTGGGGCGGCAAGGTGGTGTGGCAGGCCTGCGCCCGCTTCGCCGTGCTGGACGCCGGCGTCGCCTGGTACGGTCGCCTGGCCCCGGCGGCCACCGCCACCCCGGAACAGGTCAGCAGCGGCCAGCCGTGGCCGGTCGACCTGGCCGACGACCTGAAATGCCCGGTGCTGGGCCTGTACGGCGCGGAAGACCGCGGCATCCCCCTGCCCAGCGTCGAAGCCATGCGCAGCGCCCTGGCCCGCGCGGGCCAGACCTCCAGCGAGATCGTCATCTATCCGGGCGCCCCGCACGGCTTCCACGCCGACTATCGCGACAGTTACCGCGCCGCGGACGCCGCCGACGGGTGGGGCAAGCTGCTGGCCTTCTTCGGCGCGCGGCTGAAGGCCTAGGCCTTGCCGTCGAAATTCCCGCCGGTGGCCTGGGCGGCGGCGTAGGCCGCATTGCCCGCCGCGGCGCCGGAGCCCTTGGCGGCGACCACCACCATGGCCGGACGCACGGTGCGGCCGAACAGGGCGTAGCCGGCCTGCAGGGTCTGCAGCACCTGGCCGCCCTGAACCGTGTCGGAAGGCTGTTCCATCATCGCCTGATGCAGGTGCGGATCGAAGGCCTCGCCCGGCTCCGGCGCGACGCGCTTGAGGTTGTTGGCCTCGAAGGCCGACAGCAGGGCCTTCTGGGTCAGCTCCAGACCGGTGACCAGACCGGCCTCGCCGGCGTTGGCGTCCTTGGGCGCGGCCTGGATGGCGCGCTCCAGGTTGTCGGCCACGACCAGAAGGTCGCGCGCGAATTTCTGAATGGCGTAGGCGCGGGCGTCGTTGTTCTGCGTCTCGGCCCGGCGCTTGACGTTCTCGGTCTCCGCGACGGCGCGCAGGGCGCGGTCCTTCCACTGGTCGCGCTCGGCGATGACGGCGTCCAGCGGAGCCAGATCGTCCTCGCCGTCAAAGCCTGCGGCCTCGCCGAGGTCGGCGTCCAGCTCGGTTTCGGGATCGTAGTCGGGGGTATCGTTCACGTGTCTTGTCCGTCCAGCATCCGGCCCAGCACCCTGGCGGTATAGTCCACCAACGGGATCACACGGGCGTAGTTCAGTCGCGCGGGGCCGATGACGCCGATGGCGCCGAGAACCCGCTGTCGGCCGCTCATATAGGGCGCCGCGATCACGGCGGAACCCGAAAGTGAGAATAGTCGCGTCTCGGCGCCGATGAAGATGCGCACGCCCTGGGCCGTGGACACCCCGTCCAGCAGGCCGATCAGCTGTTCCTTCTGCTCCAGATCGTCGAACAGGATCCGGACCTTTTCCAGGTCCTCCATGGCTCCCGCGTCCTGCAGCAGGTTGGCGCGGCCGCGCACGATCAGGGCCCGCTCGCGCTCCGCCCCGCCGGACCAGGCGGCCAGACCGTCCTCGACCAGCCGTGCCGCGGTCTCGTCCAGTTCGCGCCGGGCGGCGTCCAGTTCGGTGCGCATTTCGGTGCGCGCCTCGTGCAGCGGGCGGCCCTTGAGCCGGGCGTTGAGGAAGTTCGACGCCTCCTGCAGCGTCGAGGGCGTGACCCCGGCCTTGAGCGGCATCAGCCGGTTCTCGACCGAGCCGTCGTCGCCGACCAGCACCGCCAGGGCCTGATCGCGGCCCAGGGCCACGAACTCCACATGCTTGACCCCGGCGTCGCGCACCGGGCTGGCCACGATGCTGGCTCCGCCCGCCAGGCCGGACAGCAGGGAAGACGCCTCGTTCAGCGCCTCGTCGAAATTCCGCCCCCGGCCCGCCAGCCTTCCGTCGATCTCGCGCCGCTCTTCCGTGGAGATGTCGCCGATCTCCAGCAGGCCGTCGACGAACAGGCGCAGGCCCGCATGGGTCGGGATGCGTCCCGCCGAGGTGTGCGGCGAGCCCAGCAGCCCGGCCAGGGTCAGGTCCTGCATGGTGTTGCGGATGGAGGCTGGCGACAGGCTGACCCCGCTCATCGACAGGGTCCGCGATCCGACGGGCTCCCCCGTCTGCAGATAGCTTTCGACGATGCGCCGGAAGATATCGCGCGCGCGCTGGTCCAGCCCGGCTAGGCCGCTCGGCTCCAGCGCCGTGGAGGTCAACAGAGGGGGGTTCATGCCCGCGTCTCCCACGCCCCGCGCTCCAGACGCATGATCAGGCAGTCGTCTTCGTGGAACATCCGCCGTTCGACGACAGCAAAGCCCAGGCGCAGGTAGAAGCGGTGAGCGTCCGTATTGGTGTTCAGCGGATCGATGACGATGGCCGTGACCGCCGGATCGGCGAAGGCGTCGTCGATCGCCAGGGTCATCATCTGCGTGCCGTAGCCTCGGTTCAGGGCGTCCTTCGGCCCGATCCAGATGTCCATGGCCCGCAGGTTCGGCTCGATCTCGCCCCAGTAGTGGGTCGGTTCCAGATGCGGGTCGCAGACCTGCATGACGCCGACGGGACGGCCGTCCACCTCGGCGATGACATGGAAGCTGACGGCGGACCCGGCCTGGATCTCCTCGATCCAGTCCTGACCGCCGAAGGCGACCTCGGCGTCGGCGTCGTCGATGGAACAGGCGATCACATGCGGCTCGCGATCCCACAGCGCCAGCATCGGCGCGTCGGCAACCGTCGCGGGACGCAGGCGCACCAGACCGGGCGTGGAGGGGGACAGGCTCATGGTTTCAGGATAAGCAGCGCCGCGACGGCTTCCAAGGACCATGACCATGACGACACCCCGCCCCTCCGACCGCACCCCCGAACAACTGCGCAAGGTGACGCTGGAGACCGGGGTGAACCGCTACGCCGAGGGCTCCTGCCTGGTCACTTTCGGCCATACCAAGGTGCTGGTGACGGCTTCGGTCGAGGAGAACGTGCCCGGCTGGATGCGCGGCAAGGGTCAGGGATGGGTGACGGCCGAATACGGCATGCTGCCCCGCGCCACTCACACCCGCGGCCGCCGCGAGGCCGCCGCGGGCAAGCAGACCGGCCGGACGCAGGAAATCCAGCGCCTGATCGGACGGTCCCTGCGCGCCGTGGTCGATCTGAAGGCGCTGGGCGAACGTCAGGTGGTGCTGGACTGCGACGTGGTCCAGGCCGACGGCGGCACCCGCACCGCCGCCATCACCGGCGCCTGGGTCGCGATGGCCAGCGCGTTCGACTATCTGCGCGCCGAGGGCGTGATGAAGACCGATCCGATCCTGGACCAGGTCGCCGCCGTCTCGTGCGGCGTGTGCAACGACCAGCCGGTGCTGGACCTCGACTACGAAGAGGATTCCACCGCCGAGGCCGACAGCAATTTCGTCCTGACCGGCTCGGGCACGATCGTCGAGATTCAGGCCACCGGCGAAAAGCGCGGCTTCACCCGCGCCGAATTCGACCGCCTGTTCCAGCTGGCCGACGGCGGCTGCGCCGAGCTGTTCGCCCTGCAACGGGCCGCGCTGGGCCGGTAAGCTTCGCCTTACAGGCGCTCGGGGTTTCATCGTTCGTCGAAAGCAGGCATCGTCATTTCACAACGTCCGGGGAGATGACGATGCGCCTGCCGATCCTGCTGACAGCCGCCCTTTTGCTGGTTTCCGCCTGCGACCAGCAGGCCGCGCCCAAGGGGCCCGACGCCGCCGCGCCCGCCGCTGAAGCGACGCCGGATCCGGTCATGCCGGCCGACGCCCCGCCGCAGGAAGAAGCGATCGCGCCCGTCGAGGCGTCCTCGACCTCGTGCACGCTCGACCAGGGGTCGGACGGGGCGATGGAACTGGTCCGCCGCTGCATGGCCGTCAGCACCGCCAGCCATCCGCCGTGCAACCCGGAAAACCCCTGCCAGCTGATCCAGGACGAGATCGACCGCGCCTGCGCCGCCTACAAGCCGGGCGAGACCAAGCCGGCGGAGTGCGCCGCTTAACGGTTTACAGACGTCAGGGTTGTACGGTGGCGGAATGACCTCCGCCGCCACACCCGCCGATCTTCGCGCCCTGACCACCCTGCGCTTCCTCGCGGCGGCGTGGGTGGTGCTCTACACGGCCTGGCCGCACCTGAACGTCGGCTTCACGCCGGTGGCGGTGACCAAGGGCTATCTGGGGGTCGAGGTCTTCTTCGTCCTGTCGGGCTTCATCCTCAGCCACGTCTATCTCGAGGCGGCGGGCGAAAAGCGCTATTCGTACAAGGGCTTCCTGTGGGCCCGGATCGCGCGGGTCTATCCACTGCATCTAGTGACGCTGGCGGGCATGGCCGTGCTGGGCGTCGGTGCGGTGGTCGCGGGGCTGTCCGTCAGCGACAGCCTGACCGACTGGCGCGCCCTGCCCGCCCACCTGACCCTGACCCATGCCTGGGGTCTGGCCCCGTCATCAGCCTTCAACCACCCCTCGTGGTCGATCTCTGCGGAATGGTTCGCCTATCTGAGCTTCCCGGCCTTCGCCTTCGTGGCCTGGCGACTGCGGAACCGGCCGGTGCTGGCCACCGTCCTGGCCGCCGCCGTGGCGCTGGGGATCTACGCCGCCTTCCAGCCCCTCGCCGGCTTCTCCCTGACCGAGGCGACCTTCCGCTGGGGCGCGCTGCGCATCGTGCCGTGCTTCCTGCTGGGCTGCGCCCTGTACCTGGTCTACCGCCGCGCCCCGATCCCCTTCGCCGGGCCGGTCGCCCTGCTGAGCGGCGCGGGCGTGCTGATCAGCGCCTCGCTGGGCCTCTGGGACCCGATCACGGTCCTGTTCGCGGGCGGTCTGATCCTGGGCCTGGGCTCGATGACGAACGAACGCGCGGGGCCGCTGGCCTCGAAGGCCGGCGTCTATCTCGGCGAGATCAGCTACTCGATCTACATGGTCTGCGCGCCGGTCCTGCTGGTCATGACCAACGTCGCCGCCCGCCTGACCGGAGCCGACGACAAGCGCTTTCACATCATTGTGTGGCTGGGGATTGTCGCGGCCATTCCGGTGGCCGCCATGCTGACCTACCACCTCGTCGAACGCCCGGCCCGTAAGGCTTTGCGGCGGTTGGCGGACCGAAACGGCTCAGGTCAAGCCGCGACGAAAGCGCACACCCGACTCGCCTGAAAGGGGTCTTCAACCCTCCGGAACTATCCGTTACGGGTTGTTTCAGCGGCAGTCGGGAAAAGCCACAGCATGATCAAACGGCTCACAGCCGTCGCAGTTGCGACGACCCTCGGGATTTTTGCGCTGGGCGTCGCGCCCGCTCCCGCAAAGGCCGATGAGCCGTACTGGCAGTGCGTGACCTTCGCCCGCATGTTCTCGGGCATCCAGATCTTCGGCGACGCCGTGACCTGGTGGCGTCAGGCCCAGGGCCGCTTCACCACCGGCCATCGTCCGCAGACCGGTTCGGTTCTCGCCTTCGAAGCCAACGGCCGCATGAACCGCGGCCACGTCGCCGTCGTCTCGGAAGTGTTGACCGACCGCGTCATCCGCGTGACCCACGCCAACTGGGGCGGAAGCCGTGGCAAGGTCGAGGAAAACGTCACCGTCGTGGACGTCTCGAACAGCAACGATTGGACGGCGGTCAAGGTCTGGTACAACCCGATCCATGACCTCGGCACGACCGTCTACCCGACCCATGGCTTCATCTACCAGCAGGCCCCGCAGGCCGCCGGTGTGCAGATGGCTTCGGTCCAGCCGGTCGGCCCCGGCCAGCATTGAGGGTTCGGCCTCGTCGACGGGGCCTTCCGCATGATCCGTCTCTATCGCTCGACAGGCTCGGCCTGCGAGGACGTGCAGCTTGAGGCCGGCGCCCTGAAGCTGGGGCCGAACGTGCTGTGGATCGACCTGATCAACCCGACGCGCGAGGAAGACGCCGCCGTCGAAGCCGCCCTGGGCGTCTCCGTGCCCACGCGCGAAGAGATGCAGGAGCTGGAGGCGTCCAGCCGCGTCTATCGCGAGAACGGGGCCACCTATCTGACCGCAGACATCATCACCCGGGGCGACGAGGACATCCCGGGCATCGAGCCGGTGACGTTCGTCCTGACCACCGGCCCGCTGATCACCATCCGCTATGTGGACCCCAAGCCGTTCACGATGCTGCTGGAGAAGCTGGAGCGCGAGCCCGGCCTCTGCGCCTCGGGCGCGGAACTGTTCCTGCACCTGATGGAGCTGGTGGTCGACCGCGCCTCGGACATCCTGTCCCGGACCGTGACGCGGGTCGAAGGCATCGCCAGCCACGTCTTCTCGGGCGGCAAGACGGTCGGCTTCGAGAAGCTGATCGGCAAGTTGGGCCGGGCCCAGATCGCCAACGCCCGCATCGAGCAGAGCCTGGCCGGCCTGACCCGGGTCTTCGCCTTCGTGGCCATCGACGAACGGATCGACAGCGGCGAGGCCCGCGCCCACCTGCGCTCGCTCAGCCGCGATGTGGAAAGCCTGACCGCGCATAACCAATCGGTCGCGGCCTCGATCAATTTCCAGCTCTCGGCCGCGCTGGGCCTGATCAACATCGAGCAGTCGTCGATCATCAAGATCTTCTCGGTGGCCTCGGTCGCCTTCCTGCCGCCGACGCTGATCGC
>NZ_JAHFPF010000149.1 GCF_023259385.1 Brevundimonas sp.
CGCCTCGGGCGCCGCCTTCATCTCCGTCACCGGCCCCTATGACGACGAGGTCGAGACGCCGGAGGACTATCGCGAGCGCCTGGCCGCCGCCGCCGCGCAGGATCTGGAGATGATCTGCGCCAACCCGGACCGGGTGGTTCAGCGTGGCGACCGGCTGATCTATTGCGCCGGCTCGCTGGCGGACCTGTACGAAAGCCTCGGCGGGCGCGTGACCATGGCGGGCAAGCCGTTCGGCCCGATCTACGACCTGGCCCTGCACGAAGCCGCGACCCTGCTGGGCAAGCCGGTCGATCGTTCGCGCGTGCTGTGCATCGGCGACGGCGTCGTGACCGACGTCCTCGGGGCCAACAAACAGGCGCTGGATTGCCTGTTCATCGCCCAGGGCATCCACGGCGATCAGGCCAAGGGACCGGACGGACGCCTCGACCCCGACCGCGCCGCCGCCCTGTTGAAGGCTGAAACGACATATGCGCGCCACGCCATGCTCGATCTCGCGTGGTGAGGATGGTCATTCTGTCGCACGGGCGCTAACACCCCCTCATGGTTGATCTGGTTCAGAAACATCCCTCGGGCGGCTACATCCTCGAGGAGCTTCACGCGGGCATGGCCGCCGAAAAGGTGATCCACGTCACCGAGGAGCGGATCCGCCTGTTCGCCGAGGCGTCGGATGACTTCAATCCGGTCCACCTGGACGAGGCCTTCGCCTCCAGGACCGCCTATCGCGGCCGCATCGCCCACGGCCTGTTGTCGGCCTCGTTCGGCTCGGCGGTGGTCGGCACCATCCTGCCCGGCGCCGGCGCGATCTACATCTCCCAGACCCTGGCCTTCCATCTGCCGGTCCGCATCGACGACACCGTCCTGATCCGCATCACCGTGCTGTCGGTCGATCAGGAAAGCGCGCGGGTCGAGCTGAACTGCGAGGGCTTCGTCGAAGGCAAGCTGATCATGGACGGCATCGCCATGGTTCGCGTGCCGCGCCGCCGCAAGCCGTCCGCGCGTTGATCCAGGTCGTCCGCGGCTGGCGCGGCCTGCCCCCGGAGCAACGGGGGGCGGAGCTCGCCATCGGCGCCTTCGACTGCGTTCTCCGCGGGCATCAGGCCGTCATCGCCGACGCCCGCGAGGCCGCCGCCCGTCTGGGCGTTCCCCTGGCCGTCGTCAGCTTCGATCCGCATCCGCGCCGCTGGTTCCAGCCCGACGCCGCCCCCTTCCGCCTGATGACGCCCGACCAGATGGCCCGGGCGCTGGAGTCCCTGGGAGTCGATCGCCTCTATCTCTTGCCCTTCGACGGCGAGATGGCGGCCATGACTGACGAACAGTTCGCCCGCGACGTGCTGGGCGACGGCATCGGGATCAGGCACGCCGCCGTCGGTTTCGACTTCACCTTCGGCAAGGGCCGCACCGGCTCGCCCGACGCCCTGCGCCGCTACGGCGAGACGGCGGGCTTCACCGTCTCCGTCGCCGAGCGACTGGACGACGCCGACGGGCTGAAACTGTCGTCCTCGGCCGTGCGCGAGGCGCTGAAGGCCGGCGACATGGCCCGCGCCGCCGCCATCCTGGGCCGCCCCTTCGCCATCGCCGGCGAGGTGATCCACGGCGACAAGCGGGGCCGGACCATCGGCATACCGACCGCCAACATCGCCATGGGCGACTACATGCGCCCGGCCTACGGGGTCTATGCGGCCCGGACCCGCCTGCCGGACGGGCGGGTGATCGACGGCGTCGCCAACCTGGGCGTGCGGCCGATGTATCCGACCGACGATCCCCTGCTGGAGGTCTGGCTGTTCGACTTCAGCGAGGACCTCTACGGCCAGACGGTCGAGACCGAACTGGTCGCCTTCCTGCGCGGCGAGATGAAGTTCGACGGACTGGACGCGCTGAAAGTCCAGATCGGGCAAGACGCTGAAAATGCGCGAACGGCGCTGGCTCAGTCGCCCTCGTAGATGGCCCCGAAGCCCGGCATCACCTGCTCCAGTGAAGCCAGCATCCCGTCCGGAAGGTCATCATAGACCGTCACCTCGTCGCCGCGTTTGGTCATGACCCGCTGGGGTCGCGCGCCGGAGTTGTCGTAGACATCGACCGTGTCCGCCGCATCGAAGAACCAGCCGAACTGCGCGAAAGAGCGGTCCCGGCGCCCCCGGATCTTGTCCTCCGGCACGGCATGGCCGCCCTTGCGAACCCGTGTCGCCACCCGCTCAACGTTCAGCTCGGCGGTCTCGAGGAAGACGTAGATCAGGCTGACGCTGAAACCCCGTTTCCGGGCATGTTCGACCAGCCGCCGGTACTTGTCGGTCGAAAGCACCGTTTCGACGCCGATGGTCTGGTAAGCGTCCAGCGAGGTGAACAGCCATGATTCAATGCGCCGAACCGCCTCCAGGTTGGCCGGCTGAAGCGGCAGGTCTTCCTGCTCGGCGATCCGCCTGGCCAGTTCGTCGGGATTGATGATCCAGATCGAGCCCGACGGTTCATTGACCGCCGCCATGCCATAGGCGCTGCTCTTTCCGGAGCCGTTGGGCCCGGCGATGATCCAGAGCGAAGGCGACCTAGGCGGGCTTCTTGACGCCATCGGCGGAGCCGATCACCCGCTTGTTCTCGCGCCGCGCCGCCTCGACGTTCTTGCTGAAGACGTACAGGAAGTCCTCGCCGAAGGTCGGGCTGTGAGCATCGACCGCGCGGATCGTGACCTTGTCGCCTTCGGATGTCGTCACCCGACGCAGGGTGACGCCCTTCGGCTTCTTGCCGGCGCGCTTGCCCTTGGCGGATCGCTGCAGGGTGATGTCGGTCATGGATTGAATATCGGCCCCGCAGGGACTCTTGGCAAGGCTCCCGCTGGCGCCCGACCAACGCCCCTGCTAGACCGCTAGCACCATGACCGTCCGCGTGTTTCGCCCCATTTCGATTAGCCGCCCGGCGTAGCGCCGCAGGGCTTTTGCCCCGCGCACGTCGGGACTTCGAAACCAACGCGAACGATCACACACGACGAAACGAGACTTCATGGCTGACGCCACCGACACCCCCTCCGGCCGCGATTACCGCGAAACCGTCTTCCTGCCGGAGACGCCCTTCCCCATGCGCGGCGGCCTGCCCCAGAAGGAACCGCAGATCATCGCGCAATGGGGCGACCTCTACGCCGCCCTGCGCAAGCAGCGTCAGGCCGAGGGCGCGCCGCTGTATGTGCTGCACGACGGCCCGCCCTACGCCAACGGCGACATCCACATCGGCCACGCCCTGAACAAGACGCTGAAGGACTTCGTCGTCCGCAGCCGGTTCCTGCTGGGCAACGACGTCGACTACGTCCCCGGCTGGGACTGCCACGGCCTGCCGATCGAGTGGAAGATCGAGGAACAGTATCGCGCCAAGGGCCGCCGCAAGGACGAGGTCTCCAAGGCCGAGTTCCGCGCCGCCTGCCGCGAATACGCCGCCGGCTGGATCGACGTGCAGCGCGAGCAGTTCAAGCGCCTGGGCATAACCGGCGACTGGGACAACCGCTACGCCACCATGGACTTCGCGACCGAGGCGGCCATCGTCGCCGAGTTCCACAAGTTCAAGAACTCGGGCCAGCTGTATCGCGGCTCCAAGCCCGTCATGTGGTCGCCGGTCGAGCGCACGGCCCTGGCCGACGCCGAGATCGAATACCACGACCACGTCAGCCCGATGGTCTGGGTCAAATTCCCGGTCACCGGCGCCACGGACGATCATCCGGACGACCTGCTGTCGTTCCGCCACGCGACCCCGTCCGTCGTGATCTGGACCACCACGCCCTGGACCATCCCGGCCAACCGCGCCATCAGCTATGGCCCCGAGATCGCCTATGGCCTGTATGAGGTCACGGCCATGGAGGAAGGCCTGGAGTTCGAGCCCTGGGCCAAGCCGGGCGACCGCCTGATCCTGGCTGACAAGCTGGCCGAGGACGTGTTCAAGGCCGCCAAGATCGCCGCCTGGACCCGCGTCGACGACCTGAACCCGTCGGGCCTGGAGTGCGCCCATCCGCTGGCGGCCCTGTCGCCCGGCTATGGCTTCGCCGTGCCGCTGCTGGCCGGCGACCACGTCACCGACGACGCCGGCACGGGCTTCGTGCACACGGCCCCGGGCCACGGCGCCGACGACTTCGAGGTCTGGAAGGCCCACGGCCATCACGAGGTGCCGGACACGGTTGATCCGGACGGCGCCTACTATGACCACGTGCCCCTGTTCGCGGGCCTGAAGGTGCTGGAGACCGAGGGCAAGAAGACCGGCAAGTTCGGCCCCGCCAACGGCGCGGTGATGGACAAGCTGATCGAGGCCGGGACCCTGCTGGCCCGCGGCCGGATGGAGCATTCCTATCCGCACAGCTGGCGTTCGCGCGCGCCGGTCATCTTCCGCAATACGCCGCAGTGGTTCATCCGCATGGACGCCCCGCTGGAAGACGACGGCACCCTGCGCGAGCGGGCGCTGGCCGCGATCGACGCCACCGCCTTCCACCCGGCGGCGGGCAAGAACCGCATCCGGTCGATGGTCGAGGGCCGTCCCGACTGGCTGATCAGCCGGCAGCGCGCCTGGGGCACGCCCCTGGCGATGTTCGTGGACAAGCAGACCGGCCAGCCGCTGGTCGATGCGGAGGTCGACGCCCGCATCCTGGCCGCGGTCAGCAAGGGCGGCGCCGACGCCTGGTTCGAGACGCCGGACGCCGACTTCCTGGGCGTCAACGACCCGGCCAAGTACGAGAAGATCGAGGACATCCTGGATGTCTGGTTCGACTCGGGCTGCACCCACGCCTTCACGCTGGAGGCCCGCGACCCGGCCCACGGCTATGTCGGCGATCGCCCCTCGCACTGGCCCGCGGACCTGTATCTGGAAGGCTCGGACCAGCACCGCGGCTGGTTCCAGTCCAACCTGCTCGAAGGCTCCGGCACCCGCGGCCGCGCCCCCTATGACGCTGTTCTCACCCATGGTTTCACCCAGGATGAGAACGGGGAGAAGATGTCCAAGTCCAAGGGCAACACCGTGGACCCGGCGACCGTGATCAAGGAGTCGGGCGCCGACATCCTGCGCCTGTGGGTGGCGCTGGTGGACTATGCCGAGGACCAGCGGATCGGGAAGCAGATCCTGCAGACCACGGTCGACGCCTATCGCAAGCTGCGCAACACGGTGCGCTATCTGTTGGGCGCCCTGGCCGACTTCGACGAAAGCGAACGCCTGCCCTACGCCGAGATGCCGCCGCTGGAGAAATTCATCCTCCACCGCCTGCATGAGCTGGATGGCCAGGTCCGCGCCGCCTACGCCGAATACCGCTTCCAGGATGTCGTCCGCCCGGTGCTGGAATTCTGCTCCAACGACCTGTCGGCCCTGTATTTCGACGTCCGCAAGGACAGCCTGTACTGCGACCGCCCCGATGCGATCCGCCGCCGCGCCGCCCGCACGGTGATGGACGAGGTCTTCGCGCGCCTGACGGCCTGGCTGGCCCCGCTGACGCCGTTCACGATGGAAGAAGCCTGGACCACCCGCTTCCCCGAGGGCGGCTCCAACTGCGCGCGGGTCATCCCGGAGACGCCGGCGGAGTGGAACAACCCGCAGGAAGCCGACCGCTGGGCCGGCGTCCAGGGCGTGCTCGAGGTCGTCAACGAGGCGCTGGAAGCCGCCCGGCGCGAGAAGGTCATCGGCGGGGCGCTGGACGCCTGGCCGGTCGTGACCGGTCCCGCCGGCGCCTTCGCGGCGTTCGCCGAGCTGGACGCCGCGGAGATCTTCCGGACCTCGGGCGCCGAACTGGTCCACGGCGGCGAGGCGATCTCGGTCGAGGTCAAGCTGGCCGACCATCCCAAATGCGCCCGCTCGTGGCGGCGGGTGCCCGACGTCGGCTCCGATCCGGACTACCCGGATCTCAGCGCCCGCGACGCGGACGCGGTCCGCTGGTGGGACGCCCAGCGCGCATAACAAAACGGCCCCGCCCGATCCCGGACGGGGCCGTCTTTCCATTCAGACCGGCCGTCAGCCTTCCCGGGACTGATTGCGCAGTTGAACGGACTGGGCGGCCAACTCCTCGGCCTGACGGGCGAGCTTCGGCGACAGGGCGCGCAGGTCCTCATCCGTGACCGGGTGGCCGGCGACGCGTTGCCGCTCGATCACCTGCGCGCGATAGGCCGGGTCGCGCAGGCGGCGCGATTCCTCACGCATCTGCTGCGCGCCGCGCTCCATCTCGTCAGCGCCGCGGGCCATTTCGACACGGGCCTGGGCCATGGCGCGCCCGGCTTCGCGGCGGGCGACCGCGGCCTGGGCCTCGGCGTGGCGGGCCTCGACACGCGCCGCTTCGCCCAGGGCTCGCGCCTGTTCCGCCTGTCGGCGCACGTCGGAGCGGGAAATGGCGGCGGCTTCGGCGCGCACCTGGGCGGCCTGGGCCCGGACTTGGGCCGCATCGGCTCGCGCCTGGACGGCCTGCTCACGGGCCTGGGCGGCCTGCTCCCGCGCTTGCGCAGCCTGTTCCCTCGCCTGGTCGGCCAGACGGCGGGTCTCCGGATCGGCGTTCTCGGTCCAGTAGACCTGCGAGGTCTGGAACCGGGGCGCCCGGGGCGGAGGCGGAGGCGCCGGCGGGGCCGGCGGCGCGGGCGGCGCGGTCCATTCCACAGCTGAAGGCGGAGCCGGAGGCGCAGGCGGCGCGGGCGGCGCCACCCAGTTCATGGCCGAACGCGGGGCCGGGGGCGCCGGAGGAGCCTTCGGCGCATGGCGGGGGGCGCTGGGGGGCGGCGGCGGAGCGGCCTGTTGCGTCAGTTCGACGGCGGCCAGCGGGGTGGCGACGGCGACCAGGGCGCCGACCGTCAGGGCCAGGACCAGGGGACGGGCAGGCAGGGAGCGGCGGGTCTTCATGATGCGGGCGATCCTTTTGGAGAGAGAGCGGGCGGGGCCGGTCATGCCGAGGGCGGCGGGCTGACCGAAATCGGCGGCGAGGCCGACGAGCGTGCGGGCGTAGGCGCCCGGATCCAGAACCTTCAGGGCCTCGGCGTCGGCGGCGTCCTCGGTCCGCGCGGCCAGTTCGGCGTGCAGCCACCAGACCAGCGGATTGAACCAGAACAGGGCCAGGGCGCAGCGGGACAGCAGCAGGAACAGCCAGTCGCGGCGGCGGATGTGGGCCAGTTCATGGGCCAGGACAGCGCGCGCGCACTCCGGCCGGGCCACATGGTCGTCGCCGATCAGCACCACGCCGGGCGGCAGGCCCCAGCTCAGCGGCGCGGCCACGGCGGACGAGGCCAGCAGGCGGGGGCGAAGGCGCGCGGCGATGCGCTCCAGCGGCGCGGTCCACAGGGGGGACGTCACCGGTCGTCCGGCGCGCGTCCATGTCATCAGGGTCCACAGGCCCAGGGCGAAGCGACCCGCGACAAGGGCGGCGCCGGCGGCCCAGACCCAGGAGAGGAGCAGGCCGGGCGACGGCTCGACCAGGGAGGTGGACAGGGACACCCCCGCCACCGGGCCCACTTCTCCGGCCCAGAGCGGCATGGGGGCGAGCGTCGTCTCCGGCGCGGCGGCGCCGGGCAGCAGCGGCAGGGCCAGATCCGGCGTCAGCAGCATCAGCACCGGCAGGACCAGCAGCAGCAGGACGGTGACGCGCAGCAGATCGACGCCTTCGGTGGCGGGACGTTCGCGCAGGGCGGCCGCCAGCAACAGTCCGGCGCCAGCGATGACGCCCGATTTGACCAGCAGTTCGAGGATGAGGACGACGGTCATGCGTCGCGCTCCCCGGCGTCGTCGATGGCGCGCCTCAAGGCTGCGATCTCGTCCGGCTTCAGGGCCCGGGTCAGGCCCAGCAAGGCGGTGGCGGCGCTGGCGGCGGAACCGGCGAAGAAGGTGTCGACCATCCGGTGCAGGGCGCCGGTGGCCAGGGCCTCGGGCGCGGGCGCCGGGCGATAGGCGACGCCGCCCTCCCCCGCCTCGCGCACGACCAGGCCCTTGGCCTCCAGCCGGGTCAGCAGGGTGCGGACGGCGGAATCGCTGAGCGGATCGGCCAGGGCCGCGCGGACCGCGCCCGTGGTGGCCTGCTCCAGCCGGCACAGGGTCTCGAACACCTCTCGCTCACGTCTGGGAAGGGTTTCGATCATCACAGCGCCTCCGGATCGCTACATGTGTAGCGCTACACTTGTAGCGAATTGCGTCAGGATCGGGGCGGCCGGATGAACTCGGCGAAAGGCGCCGGGCCAGGACAGGGCTGAACGCCGAAAAGCCCCGCCGGCGGGACCGGGCGGGGCTTTGAAAAAGGGCTGCGGCGGACGATCGGCGCGCAAAAGCGGATCTGGAGGCGCCCGCACGCGGCGTTCCGGACAGCAAAAAGCCGTTAGACGATTGATCTAACGGCTTAAAAGCTTGGGTGCGGGAGTAGGATTTGAACCTACGACCTTCAGGTTATGAGCCTGACGAGCTACCGGGCTGCTCCATCCCGCGGCAAACGGTAGAAATGAAGGAAGAGACGTTCGAGAAGACGCGCCAGTAACGGCGACATAAAGCAATCATTCTATCCGACTGGTAGACCCGGCGGCGACCTACTCTCCCGCGCCTTAAGACGAAGTACCATCGGCTCTGGAGGGCTTAACGACCGAGTTCGGAATGGGATCGGGTGGGGAACCTCCGACATAGCCACCAGGTCAACCAGGCGGATAGAAGGATTGCGAAGAAGACATTGTCAAAAAATCGAATGAGTTTTGCTGAGAAACGATCAAGCCGATCGGATTATTAGTACCAGTAAGCTTCATGGGTCGCCCCACTTCCACACCTGGCCTATCAACGTGGTAGTCTTCCACGATCCTCAGCGAAGCCTTGTTTTGAGGTTAGTTTCCCGCTT
>NZ_JAHFPF010000150.1 GCF_023259385.1 Brevundimonas sp.
CAGCGTGGTGCCCGGCGTCTTCTTCGTCACCATCACCGCGGGCTATCTGTTCGGGCCGTGGGTGGGCGGGGTTTCGACCTCCATCGCGGCCACGGTGGGCGCCCTGATCGTCTATGGCGTGGCGCGCACGGCGCTGGGCCGCAGTCTTCGGGAGAAGGCCGAGCGCGACCAGGGGCTGATGCAGAAGGTCTGCGCGGCCATCGACAAGGATACGTTCTGGTACGTGCTGGCCAGCCGGCTGGCGGTGGTGGTGCCGTTCCACATGATCAACATCGCCGCGGGCGTCATGGCGGTGCGGCTGACGCCCTACACCATCGCCACCGTGATCGGCCTGCTGCCGGCGCACATTATCTACTGCTGGATCGGCGCCCGGCTGAACAGCCTGCTGGCCACCGACCCCAACCCGGACTTCCAGGCCCTGTTCGGCCAGTTCTGGGCGCCCATGACCGGGGTCTTCGTGCTGGCGGTGGTGCTGCCGTTCGCGATGAAGGGGCTGCAGGCGGCTCTGGGCCGGAAGGCCGCGACGTGAGACAAGCAGCCCTTCAGCCAAGCCTTGCGTTAGGGGGAGCATGACGCGCCTGCGCGCCCTTCTGAGCGATGTCCGCAAGGGATTGCGTGTTCCCGCCGACTGGCGCGAGCACGTGAAGTTCCACGCGCCGGACGCGCTGGCGTGGCGGCTGCTGCTGCTGACCTTCGTCTTCGCCGCCTCGGTCGAGGTGCTGATCATCGCGCCGAGCGCCGCCAGCTTCCACGAGCGCTGGCTGCTGGACCGGCTGCAGTCGGCGGAGCTGGCGTCCGTGGGCGTCGAGGCCCTGCCCTATTCCGCGGTCGAGGACGACACGGCCGAACAGCTGCTGGCCATCGGCGGGGTGCAGGCCGTTGTGGTCGGCGACCAGGGCGTGCGGCGGCTGCTGCTGCAGGCCCCCAACCTGCCCCGCACGCCGGACCTGATCGACCTGCGCAGGCAACGGCCCGTCGCGCGGCTGATCGACCCGTGGCAGACCCTGTTCGGCCACCCCGACCGCTCGATCCGGGTGCAGGCGCGGCCGCGCTACCGCTCGGGCGACTTCATCGAGATCCTGGCCCCGGCCCAGCCGCTGAAGGTGGAGCTGAAGACCTTCTTGCTGAACAGCCTGATCACCTCGCTGTTCGTCTCCCTGGTGGCGGGGGCCCTGCTGTACGCCGGCCTGGCCTTCCTGGTGCTGCAGCCGCTGCGTCGGGTCACCCGCTCGATCGAGCATTTCGCCGAGGACCCCGAGAGCGAGGGCGATCCGCCCAGCGACCGGCAGGACGAGATCGGTCGGGTCGAGCGCGAACTGGCCCGCATGCAGGAAGAAGTGCGCCACTCCCTGCGCTCGCGCGCCCGACTGGTGGCGCTGGGCGAGGCGGTGGCCAAGATCAATCATGACCTGCGCAACATGCTGACCTCGGCCCAGATGGCGTCCGAGCGGCTGGCGGACTCGCCGGACCCGGCGGTGGCCAAGGCCCTGCCGCGGCTGGAACGGGCGCTGAGCCGCGCCGCCGCCCTGTCGCGCAACGTGCTGGAATACGGGCGCAGCGAAGAGCCGGAGCCGCAGAAGGTGCGCGCGCCGCTGGCCGCCGCCCTGACGCTCGCCGCCGAGGATGCGGGGCTGTCCCCGGACGGAGTGCGGCTGGTGAAGAGCCTGCCCCCGCGGTTCAACGTCCACGCCGATCCCGACCAGCTGTACCGCATCCTGGTCAATCTGATGCGCAACGCCCGGCAGGCCATCGAGGGCGACGCCACACGGCCGGACAAGCGCGGCACGGTGCGGGTGAGCGGCTCGACCGCCGACGGCGACTGCGTGATCCTGGTCAGCGACGATGGGCCGGGCATCCCGCCGCGCCTGTCGGAGAAGCTGTTCGAGGCCTTCGTCAGCGGCAAGGCGTCCGGCGGGAGCGGACTGGGCCTGACGATCTCGCGCGAGCTGGCGGTCAACAACGGCGGAACCCTGACCCTGGTCGAGACCGGGCCGTCGGGCACGACGTTCGAACTGCGCCTGCCGAACTGAGCCAAATCGCGTGACCGGCGTTATCGCTCGCGGAGCGCCTCGAAACGGTCCAGCTTGTCCGCGACGTCCCGCTTCAGGAGACCTGACATGATCCGTATCGTCCTGACCTGCATCACTGCCCTGACGATGGCAGCCGCCCCCGCCGTGGCCCAGGCCGCAAAGCCGGTCGCGGAACCGCAGGCGGCCGCGCCGGCGCCCGGCTCGGACGAGTGGCTGCGCCTGCGCGGCGAGACCTATCACTCGGCCCCGGAGTCCGCTCAGGATCCGGCCGAGATTTCAGCCACCGCCAAGCTGAACGAGAGCATCGCGGCCCGCAACGCCGCCGCCGAACAGGCCGAGGCCGCCGACCAAGCCCGCTTCGACAGCGAGACCCAGCGCTGGGAGGCGGACAGCGCCCGTTCCAGCACCGCCCGCGTCCAGTGGGAGGCCGACGTGGCCGCCGCCAACGCGGCCCAGGCCCAGTGGGAGCGAGACCGCGCCGCCTGGGAGGCCGAAGTCGCCGCCTGCCGCGCCAGTCGCCGCCCGTGCATCACGCCCGCCGCGCCGATCGCGCCTCGGTACTGAACCGATTGAACACGCCGCTGGGGCGTGACACCGTCCGGCCCACATGACCGAGACCCCGGCCCCGCCGCCTGATCCGTACGCCGACCGCCTGCTGGCGGATGGGCGGGTCGAGACGTTCCGACATCCGGCGTGGGTCAGGATCACCCACTGGCTGAACGTCGTCGCGGTCGTGGTGCTGCTGATGACCGGGCTGAACATCCTGCAGGCGCATCCGCACCTGTACTGGGGCCTGCGCTCGACCTTCGCGGATCCATGGTTCAGCCCGCCGGCGCCGCCCGGATGGCTGATGCTGCCGTCGGTGCGGGACCTGGCCACGGCGCGCAGCTGGCATTTCCTGTTCGCCTGGATCTTCGTGACCAACGGCCTGGTCTATCTGGCCTGGGGCTTCCTCTCGCGCCGGTTCGCCCGCCGGCTGTGGCCGACCAGGGCCGACATCCGCGATCTGCCCCATTCCGTGGTCGAGCATGCGAAATTCGACTTCCCGAAGGACGACCGGGCGCGGGTCTATAATGTGATCCAGAAGCTGACCTATCTGGCGATGGTCCTGATCGTCCTGCCGATGATGCTGATCACCGGCCTGTCCATGTCGCCGGGCTTCAACGCCATCGGCGGGGTGCTGCTGGAGATCATGGGCGGACGGCAGTCGGCGCGGACGCTGCATTTCATCTCCGCCGGGCTGATCGTCGGCTTCATCCTGGTCCACGTCGGGCTGGTGATCTGGACCGGGTTGGCCAACAACATGCGGGCGATGGTCACGGGCTGGTTCCGGATCGAGCCCAGCGCCGGAGACACGGAATGAACCGCCGCCGATGGCTCATCGGAGCGCTGGCGACCGCCGGGGCCGCCGCCCTGTCGGCCTGCGACCGCGCCGTCTACGCCGTGACGGATCAGGCGCGGCGGATGGCCGAGGGGCTGACCCGACGGGCGCAGCGGCTGGTGGTGCCCCGGGACGCCCTGGCGCCGACCTACAGCAAGGCCGAGATCTCGCCGGACTTCCGGCCCAACGGCTCGGTCGATCCGGCGGCGTCGGACTATCTGGCGCTGAAGGCGAACGGCTTCAGCGACTACCGGCTGGTCATCGACGGGCTGGTGGAGCGGCCGCTGTCGCTGGGGCTGGCGGAGTTGAAGCGGCGGCCCGCCCAGACCCAGATCACCAAGCATGACTGCGTCGAGGGCTGGACCTCCATCGCCGAATGGATGGGCGTGCGGCTGGAAACCCTGCTGGACGAGGCCGGGCTGAAGCCCGAGGCCCGCTATGTGGTCTTCCACTGTTTCGACGCGCTGGATCAACGCGAGGACGGCGAGCGCTATTACGAGAGCATCGACCTGATCGACGCCCGACATCCGCAGACCATCCTGGCCTATCTGATGAACGGCGAGACCCTGCCCGTGCCGCACGGAGCGCCGCTGCGGCTCAGGGTCGAACGGCAGCTGGGCTACAAGCACGCCAAATACATCCGCCGCATCGAGGTGGTGGAGAGCTTCGCCCACCTCGGCCGGGGCAAGGGCGGCTATTGGGAAGACCGGGGGTACGAGTGGTACGCGGGGATCTGACCCGTCGGGGACTGGGGCAAGGACTGGGGCTGGCGGCGGGGGTCGTGCTGATCGCTGGGGCGAACGGAGCAACGGCTCGAACGCGCATTCCCATGATCGTCCCGACCACCTCGGGGCGCGTGCGCCTGTTCGCCGACGGCCTTGTCGCCGCCGCCAAGGGCGTGCCCTACGGTCGGGCCGGACGCTTCGCCCGCCCGCAACGCTCCGCATCGTGGAGCGAACCTTACGCCGCCGACGCTTACGGCCCCGCCTCGCCCCAGCGGGGTAGCGAGCCGAACCAGGCGGAGGACTGCCTGCGCCTGAACGTCTGGACGCCGGACACCCGTCCGGGCCGCCGCCCGGTGATCGTCTACATCCACGGCGGGGCCTATTCGACCGGTTCAGGCTCCAGTCCGCTGACCAACGGGGCGCGGCTGGCGGCCCGGGGCGGCGTGGTCGTGGTCACCGTCAATCATCGGCTGGGCCCGCTGGGTTATGCGCCGCTGGCGCGGATCGCGCCGGGGTTCGAGGACAGCGGCAATCTGGGCCAGCTGGATCTCGTGCTGGCTCTGGAGTGGGTGCGGGACAATATCGCGGCCTTCGGCGGCGACCCGGGCTGCGTCACCCTGGTGGGCCAGTCCGGCGGCGGCGCCAAGATCGCCACCCTGATGGCCATGCCCGCGGCGGCGGGCCTGTTCCACCGCGCCGTGACCATGAGCGGTCAGCAGGTGACGGCGTCCGGCCCGCTGAACGCCACCCGGCGCGGGCAGGTCTGGCTGGAGGCGCTGGGGCTGACGCCTGACCGGATCGAAGAGGTGCGCACCCTGCCGGTCGAGCGGCTGATCGAGGCGGCGGGCGCGACCGACCCCATCCTCGGCGGCTCCCTCTATTTCGGGCCGGTGCTGGATGGGCGCAGCCTGACGCGGCACCCGTTCTGGCCCGACGCCCCGGCGCAGTCGGCGTCCATTCCAATGATGATCGGCAACTGCCGCGAGGAGACCCTGGCCTTCCTCGGCGACGATCCGGCCAACGCCGGGCTGACGTGGGAAAGCCTGCCCGCCAGGCTGACGCCGTCGCAGATGCGCATCGACGTGGCGCCCGAGGAGGTCGTCGCCTGGTACCGCGCCGAACATCCCGAGCTGAGCCCCGACGACGTGCTGATCCGGGCCACGACGGCGGCGCGGTCGTGGCGCGCGGCGGTGATCGAGGCCGAGGCGCGGGCCGCGCAGGGGGCGCCGGCGTATGTCTACCAGCTGGACTTCCCCAGCCGCCGGAGCAACGGCCGCACGGGCGCCTGGCACACCTCGGACATCCCGCTGATGCTGGACAATGTCGAGGCGGAAGGGTCGGGCGCTTCAGGGCCGGAGGGACAGGCGATGGCCGACCGGATGGCGGACGCCCTGCTGGCCTTCGCCCGCACCGGCGACCCCAACCATCCCGGCTTGCCGCGCTGGACGCCCTATTCGCTGGAGCGCCGCGAGACGATGGTGCTGGACCGGGCCTCGCGGATGGAGAACGATCCACGCGGGGACGAGCGGCGCTTCTTCGGGCGAATCCCGTATGTCCAGCCGGGGACCTGAGGAGGAAGGAATGCGTGCGACGTGGATGGCGGCCCTGCCGGCCGGTCTGATGCTGATGACGGGCACGGCGAGCGCCCAGACGCCGCCGCCCGCGCCGCCGCGCCCCGCGACGGTCACCGATCCGACCTGGGCCTCAGTTCCCAGCGGAGAAGAGCTGAGCGCGGCCTATCCGGAGTTCGCCACTGCGATCGGCCAGGAGGGCGAGGTGACATTACGCTGCACGGCTCTGGCCAGCGGCGGGCTGGACCATTGCGAGGTCGTGGACGTCAAGCCGCGAGGTCTGGGCTTTGATCGCGCGGGTCTGTCGCTGTCGTCGCTGTACCGCGTGAACCCGCGGGTGGTCGACGGCCAGGACACCAAGTCGACCGTCCAATTCCCCATCCGCTTCCGGACGCGGCCGTATGATCCCATCGCGCCCTGGACAGGCCCCGAACCCGACACCGCGCATCTTGCCGCGGCCCGGGTCATCGCCGACCGTCTGGCGCCGGCGATCCAGGCCAACTTCCTCGACTCGCTGGAGCACATCGACGTCGATGCGGATCGAGTCGACAAGGTGCGCGCGATGCTGGTGCAGGCCCACGAGGAGTTCCTCGAACGCGACAAGACAGCGACCGTCCTCACGATGGCCCGTCTGTTGTCACCCGCCCAGCTGGCCGTCATGGCTGCCGGAGGCCCGCCTCCGACGACTCCCTCCGACGAGGCCATCGCCAGCGCGAGCGATCAGTCCGAGGCGGTCAGCCGGGCGCAAATGGATCGCCTGAGGGCCCTGTATTGCACCCAGTTCGAGTGCCCGGTCCTGTCCGCCCCATCCGCCGATTCCGTTCGCCCCTAGGCGAGCGCAACCTCGGCCCTGAGCCGGTTGCTCTCGATCCCCGCCTCCAGCACCTCCATGACGGCCAGCGCCTGTTCGGGCGGGACGGGGTTCGGTCCCTGGCCGGTCAGGGCGGCGGCGACGGCGGCGTAGTAGGCGGGATAGTCTCCGGGCGGACAGGGCGCCGGCGTGCGCCCGCCCGTGGCGCCGTCGACGAGCGTGGCGGGACGGGGATCCACGCCCCAGCCCGGACCGCCGACGGGCACGCCCGCCTTCAGCTGGTCCTCCTGCACGTCGAGGCCGGACTTGAGCCAGCTCGCCTTCGCGCCTTGGACGGCGAAGCGGAGGTCGGGCGCCGGGGAGGTCATGTCGGCGTGCAGGATCACCCGCTTGTCCGCATAGCGCAGCACGGCGTGGGCCCAGTCCACGGCCTGACCGCCCTCACGCAGCACGGCCAGGTCGCACGAGACGCCCAGCGGGCGGCCGAACAGGACCAGGGCCTGATCGATCAGATGGGGACCCAGGTCATTCCAGACGCCGCCGCCGGGGCCGTCCCGCTCGCGCCAGCGGTCGCGGACCTCGGGCCGGAAGCGGTCGAAATGGCTCTCGAAGGTGCGGACGGCCCCAAGAACGCCCGAGGCGATCTGCTGCTGCAGCGACAGGAAGTCGGCGTCCCAGCGACGGTTGTGGAAGACCGACAGGAACAGCCCCTTCGCCCGGGCCAGATCGGCCACCGCGCGCGCCTCGGCCGGCGACAGGGCGAAGGGCTTGTCGACGACCACCGCCTTGCCCGCCTCCAGCGCGGCCCGGGCCTGCGGCGCGTGAAGGGCGTTGGGCGTGGCGAGGACGACCAAGGCGATCTCCGGATCGGCCAGCACGGTCTCGAAGGCCGGGACGGCGCGGGCGCCGGGCCAGGCCGCCGCGACCTCGTCCGGTCGGCTGGTCACGATGGTGTGGAGGCGCAGACCCGGGCAGGCGGCGATCAGGGGGGCGTGGAAGGTCTGTCCGGCGTAGCCGAAGCCGACGAGGGCGACGTTGGGTGCGGTCATGATCGCCTTTCTAGCGCAACCGCCGCCCCGGCGGGGGTCACGTTCGGCGCCATGTCCGGCTTGCCAGAGCGGCGATATCGACGCGATAAGGAACCGGACCGCGCCGCCGGAGGGGACGGCGCCGGCTCAAGGGGGACATCCATGCTGAACCGGACGCTTCCGGGACTGGCCGCGCTGGCGGTCGTCGTGAGCCTGACCGCATGCGAGAAGGGGCCCGAGATCGTCCCGGCGAAATTCACCGCCCGGCCGTCGGCCGATGAGCTGGCGGAGGCCTATCCCGCCTTCGCCCGCATGGCGCGCATTCCGGGCAAGGTGAAGATGCGCTGCGAATATTCGATCTCGGGCACGCTGCAGCGGTGCCGCCAGGTCGCCGTCGCGCCGGAAGGGCTGAATTTCGAGGCCGGCGTGCCGCGCCTGCTGTCGAAATACACGGTCCTGCCCCAGACCTATGACGGCCGTCCGGCGCCCGCGCCCATCACCTTCGTCATCAGCTTCACCCCGCCGCCGGCGCCCGGCCCCTACGCCGGCGAGCCGGTGCGCGACGCCGACGTGGCCGTGGTCCGCCGCAGCCTGTCCTACATGGGCGAGGCCGAGAACCGGTCGGCCCAGTACCGGGCCAGCCGCAGCGTCGATCTGGATCGGATGACCGCCGTGGGCGGGATGGTCGACCGGGCCTACGCCGCCGACGGCGCCGCCCGGCGGGCGGTCATGCCGCTGGCCGTGGTGCAGACCCTGCTGCCGGCGGACCGGCGCGAGCTGGCCAAGCCGACCGGCTACGTGATGTTCCCGACGCTGCACCAGATGGAGGCCCAGAGCCCCGAGTTCTTCGCCGCCAACGAGCGCATGGCCGCCCGGATGCGGACCGAATACTGCGCCGCCTATTCGTGCAGCACCGAACTGCCGGAAGCCGTCACCGGGGAGTGACGGCGGCGGCGAGCCGCTAAACGGAGGCTCAGGCCTCCGTCTCTTCCTGACGCTTCTTCATCAGGGCGTCGAACGAGCCCCAGACGCCTTCGGCGCCGTGCCACGAGCCCTTGGTCGCGGCCTTGGAGTATTCGGTGGCGCGGGCTTCGAAGAAGTTGGCGTGCTCGACGCCCGACAGCAGGGACTGCAGCCAGGGCAGCGGGTTTTCCTTGACGCCGAACAGCTCGGGCAG
>NZ_JAHFPF010000362.1 GCF_023259385.1 Brevundimonas sp.
TGGCTCTGGCTGATCCTTCCGGTTTTTCGGAAGGGTCCGGGGATGACGGGTGTGGAGACGATTGGTCGGATCCGTTCCGAGCATTTCCAGAACGGCAAGGGGATCAAGCGGATCGCGCGCGAGCTGGGCATTGCGCGCGACACGGTCCGCAAGGTGCTCCGATCTGGCGCGACCGAGTTCACCTACAAGCGCGAGGTTCAGCCGCAGCGGAAGCTCGGGGCCTGGGTGGAGACGCTGACCGGCATCCTGGAGGCCGAAGATCGGCTGCCCCGGCGCGAGCGGCGCTCGACGATCAGGTTGTTCGAAGAGCTGCGCGGGCACGGATATGACGGGGCGCATGACAGCGTCCATCGGTTTGTGAAGGCCTGGCGTGCCGACCGCGCCCGGCTGCCGACGCAGGCTTTCATCCCGCTGCGGTTCGATCCCGGCGAAGCCTATCAGTTCGACTGGAGCCATGAGGCGATCGAGCTTCACGGCCTGCCCGTCGTGGTGAAGGTCGCGCAGATGCGGCTTTCCCATAGCCGCATGCCGATCGTGCGCGCCTATTTCCGCGAGACGCAGGAGATGGTCTTCGACGCGCACGACAAGGCCTTCGCATTCTATGGCGGGGTCTGTCGGCGCGGCATCTACGACAACATGAAGACGGCGGTGGAGACGGTCTTTGTCGGGCGCGCCCGGGAGTACAACCGGCGCTTTCTGCAGATGTGCTCGCATCATCTCGTCGAGCCGGTGGCCTGCACGCCGGCAGCCGGCTGGGAGAAGGGCCAGGTCGAGAACCAGGTCGGCACGATCCGCGACCTGCTGTTCCGGCCACGGCCGAAGGTGAAGACGCTCGATGAGCTGAACGCCTGGCTTGCCGATCAGTGCATGGCCTATGCCCGGCGGGCGAAGCACCCCGAGTTCCGCGACCGGTTTGTCATCGAGGTCTTCGAGGAGGAGAAGGCGCGGCTGATGCCGTATCTAGGGCCCTTCGCCGGCTTCGTCGAGAAGCCGATGCGGGCGACTACGACCTGCCTGATCACGCATGACCGCAACAAGTACAGCGTCGATGCCCGAGCCGCTGGCCGCGCCGTGCTGGTGCGCGCCTATGCCGATCGGATCGTCGTGCTGCTCGACGGCGAGACGGTCGCCGATCACCCGCGCAGCTTCAAGCGCGACCAGGTCGTCTACGATCCCTGGCACTATCTGCCGGTGCTGATGCGCAAGCCCGGCGCCCTGCGCAACGGTGCCCCGTTCAAGGACTGGGATTTGCCGGCGCCGCTCACGGCTGTGCGCGAGAAGCTGCGGCGTCATGCCGATGGCGACCGCCAGTTCGTGAAGATCCTCGGCCGCGTCCCCGAAGACGGCATCGCCGCGGTGGCGGAGGCCTGCACCGAGGCGCTCGCGGCCGGCATCGCCAGCGGCGACGTCGTCATGGCGATCCTGGCGCGACGTCGTCAGCCGCCGGTGCCCCAGAGCATCACCACGCCCGACGCTCTCAAGCTCAAGACCGAGCCAGTCGCCGACTGCGCCCGATACGACAACCTGCGCAGGAGAAGGGAAGCTGCCTGATGGAACGTCACCAACTGATCGAGGCGATGACCAGCCTCAAGCTCTATGGCATGCGGGCCAGCTTCGACGAGATCGCCGGCAAGGGCCTGAGCCGGCGCGAGGAGATCTATCCGCTGCTAGCGAGCCTGGTCCGCGCGGAGCTGACCCATCGCCAGTCCCGCTCGATCAACTATCGCATCGGCGGCGCCAGATTCCCTGTGCTGAAGGATATCGACGCCTTCGTCTTCGACAACACGCCCGTCGATGAAGGCCAGATCCGCGAACTCGCCACCGGCGACTTCATCGACGCCAAGCGCAATCTGATCCTGATCGGCGGCACCGGCACCGGAAAGACCCATCTTGCCATCGCGATCGCGGCTGCCGTCATCCGGGCGCGGGCCCGCGGCCGCTTCTTCAATCTGGTCGATCTGGTCAATCAGCTCGAACAGGAGAAGGCCGCCGGCAAGAGCGGGCGCATCGTCGAGACCTTGCTGCGGCACGATCTCATCGTCATCGACGAACTGGGCTACCTGCCGTTCAGCCAGGCGGGCGCCCAGTTGCTCTTCCACCTGATCAGCAAGCTCTACGAGAACACCTCGGTCATCATCACCACCAATCTCGCCTTCGCGGACTGGCCCCAGGTGTTCACCGACGCCAAAATGACGACCGCAATGCTCGATCGGCTCACCCATCACTGCGACATCGTCGAGACCGGCAACGAGAGCTGGCGCTTCAAAAACCGAGCCTGACAACGTCATCCTCTGTCGCCCACTGAACGCCGAAATCGCCCCGGCCGAGCAACCCCGACCAGCTCAGCCGGGGCGACCTCGGCACGTCCGCGCAGGTCCCAAGGGGGCTGAACTTCAACGCGATAAGGGGGCTGACCTTCAACGCGATTTGACAGATTGATGGCGGTGCCGCCTTTGAGCGCGAACACGTCCTGGCGCGCTATGAAGGGCA
>NZ_JAHFPF010000350.1 GCF_023259385.1 Brevundimonas sp.
GTGGCTGAAATGTTTGCAGAAAAATTTGCAGCCAGAACAGGCTGTGCTGGGGACCCGCGACCTTGAGCCGCAAGACCACTCGACTTGAAGACATTGCGCGCCTGGCCGGGGTGTCGGTCGCCACTACTTCGCGGGCGCTGAACGACAGCCCCGCCGTCAACGACCGCACCAAGCAACTGATCTGGAAGCTGGCGAAGGAGCACGACTATCCGTTCCGCCGCTACATGCCTGCCGGCCCGATCGGGGCCCAGGGCACGATCGCCCTGGTGACGCCGCGGCCGCAGGGGCGGGAGGGCCGGATTTCCGATCCCTTCTTCCTGGAGCTGCTGGCCGGGGTGGGCGAGGCGGCGCGCGAACGCGGCTGCGATCTGCTGATGAGCCATATTTCGCCCGCCACCTATGACGAGCTGGCGGCGGCGATGAACACCAGTCGCGCCGACGGCGTGATCTTCCTGGGCCAGTCCAGCCTGCATGGCGCCTTCAACCGGCTGGCGGCGGGCGACCATAGGTTCGTGGTCTGGGGCGCCGACCTGCCGGAACAGGACTATTGCTCCATCGGTTCCGACAACTTCTCGGGCGGTCGTCGAGCGACCGCGCATCTGGCGCGGCTGGGACGCACGCGGATCGTGTTTCTGGGCGACCTTGATCCGCCCGAAGCCATGCAGCGGCACCGGGGCTATCTGGAGGCGCTGGAGACGGCGGGCCTGTCGGTTGACGCCGAATTGATCGTGCCCGCCCATTTCGAGGTCGAATCCGCCGAGGCGGCCGTGGACGCCCTGGTGCGTCGGGGCGTGCGGTTTGACGGCGTGGTGGCCGCGTCCGACCAGATCGCCCTGGGCGCCGTGCGCGCGCTGGAGCATGCCGGACTGACCGTGCCGGGCGACGTGTCGGTGATCGGTTTCGACAATGTGCCCTTCAGCCGCTACTCGCGCCCGGCCCTGTCCACCATCGCCCAGGACACGATGAAGGCGGGCCGGCTGATGGTGTCCAAGCTGCTGGACCATGGGGGCGCGACCGCCGGTCGGTCGGAACGTGTTCCTACCGATCTGATCGTGCGCGAGACCTGTGGCGGCTGACCGGCTCATGCCAGTCTGAAGACCAGGCCGGCGAGCGGGGGCAGGGTGGCGCCGTCGGCCTCGGTCCAGTTGATCGCCTCGATCCGCGTCGCCTCGACGGGCGGACGCCATTCGACCGGATCGTGGCCCAGGTTGAAGACGCACAGAAGCTGTTCCCCACTCCCGCCGCGCTCCCGCCGTTCGAACACCAACAGGTGCGAGGTCTCGATCGGCGCCATGCCGCCGTAGCGGAGGGCCGGATGCTGATGACGCAGCCGGATCATCCGGCGCGCCACCTGCAGGGTCGAGGCCGGATCGGCCTCCTGTGCATCCACCGCCAGCGGCAGATGGCGCGCATCGACCGGCAGCCAGGGCTCGACGGTGGAGAAGCCGGCGTTGGCCTGATCCGCATGCCAGGGCATGGGGGTGCGGGCGCCGTCGCGGCCCAGGGTCTCGGGCCAGTTGGCGATGGCCTCGGGATCGACCAGGCGTTCGAACGGCACCTCGGCCTGGGGCAGGCCCAGTTCCTCGCCCTGATAGACGAAGACGTTCCCGCGCAGGCAGACCAGCAGCAACAGGGCCATCTCGGCGAAGGCCTTGCGGTCCCGCCCCTGGGCCCAGCGCGACACGGCGCGCGGCGCGTCATGGTTCGAGAAGGTCCAGGACGGCCAGCCCTCGCCCTGCTGGTCCGGCCACATGGTCTCGCCCTGGGCGACCAGTTCGCTCTTCAGCGTGTCGGCGTAGAGATACAGGAAGCCATAGGCCGAGTGCAGGCGATCGGTCCCGGCGGTGTATTCCTTCATCTCGCGGTCGGCGTGGTCGCCGCCGACCTCGGCGACGGTGAACCGGCCCTCGTAGCTGTCGGTCAGGGCGCGGATCCGGTTCAGGAAGCCGATGATCTCCGGCTGGCTCTGGTTGTTGATCTTGTCCTGGAAGTCGAACGGCCGGGTGCGTTTCTTGCCGTCGTTGATCGGCGGATTGTCGGTCAGCTTCAGATCGTGGATGGAGAAGTTGATGGCGTCCAGCCGGAAGCCGTCCACCCCCCGGTCCAGCCAGAAGCGCGCGGCCTCGATCAGGGCGTCCTGAACCGCCGGATTGCGCACGTTCAGCTGCGGCTGGGAGGCCAGGAAGTTGTGCATGTAATACTGGCCGCGCCGTGCGTTCCAGGTCCAGGCCGGCCCCCCGAACACCGACTGCCAGTTCGACGGCGGCGATCCGTCCGGCTTGGCGTCGGCCCAGACGTACCAGTCGGCGTGCGGCCCGCTGCGCGACGCGCGGCTGTCCAGGAACCAGGGGTGTTCGTCGGAGGTGTGCGAGAAGACCTGGTCGATCACCACCTTCAGGCCCAGCGCATGAGCGCGGGCTACCAGGGCGTCGAAATCGGCCAGGGTTCCGAAGATCGGATCCACGTCGCAATAGTCGGCGACGTC
>NZ_JAHFPF010000151.1 GCF_023259385.1 Brevundimonas sp.
TGCGATGGCTGCGACCCGCCGATGCGCCATTGGTTGTCGTAGCTGCGGCTGCCGTCTGGGTCGTGACCGCTGGCGGGACGGCTTCGGTCTTGGCAGACCTGGCCGGCTCCTGAGTTGCGGTGTCTGGTGAGCCCACTGGTGCGGCTGCCGGCAAGGCAGGCGCGGTCCTCGTGGATGTAATGACCGCCGCCGTTGAGGCCGCTTCAGCCGCAGCTTCAACGGCGAGTTGGCGCTTGATCCGGCCCATCTCGGTCAGCCCGAAGACCGAGCCGATGCGGGTAGGATCGACGCCGTACTCGGCTGGAAGGACCACGGTGACCAGCAGGGCCGAGGCGATGACGACGGCGACGCCGGTAGACTTGAGCAGCTTGGCCGTCGACGGCAGTTCGGCGGGATCGGGTTGATTGAGATTTTGCATGGAAGGTCTCCCGTCAGGCGACGAAGAAGCCGACGAGCTGATAGCCCGTCAGGATGAAACCGAGGATCATGAGGATGACGTTGGCCAGATAGGCGTGGCGCCCGAAGCTGGCGGTCCGGCGCCAGAATCCCATGGCGATCAGGATGGCTCCGAGCGCCAGAAGCTGGCCGATCTCCACGCCGATGTTGAAGGCGATCAGGTTGACCAAGAGGCCGTCGGAAGACAGCTGGAAGTCCTGAAGTTTGGTCGCCAGGCCGAAGCCGTGGAACAGGCCGAACACCAGGGTCGCGGCCTTGGTGTTGGGCTGGAACCCGAACCAGCGTCGGTAGGCCCCCATGTTGTCGAGCGCCTTGTAGACGACGGACAGGCCGATGATGGCGTCGATCAGATAACTGGAGACGTTGACGTTCAGCATCACGCCCAGCAGCAGGGTCGTCGAATGCCCGACGGCGAACATGGTGACGTAGAGGCTGATATCCTTGAGGCGGTAGAGGTAGAAGATCACCCCGAACAGGAACAGCAGATGGTCGTAACCGGTGACCATGTGCTTGGCCCCCAGATAGACGAAGGGCCAGAAGACGATGCCGGACGTCTCCTGGATGTAGCCCTTGTCCCCTGCCGCCACCCCGTGCGCCAGGGTGGCGGTGAACAGGCCGTTGAGGAAGAGCACCAACAGGCCTGCGCTCAGCAGGCCGATGGGCGTTCGCAACCAGGCGGTCGCGCGCTGGAGACGCGGGTTCATGAAGTCCTCCGGGAGTATGCGAAGGGAAGCCGCTCACGCCACGACCGTCTGACGCCGTTCGGCGAAGACGGGCGGCCGTGGACGAGGCTGTAGAGGGCGGGGAGCACGAGCAGGGTCAGCAGGGTCGAGGAGATGATCCCGCCGATGACGACCGTGGCCAGCGGGCGCTGGACCTCGGCGCCGGCTCCGACGTTCAAGGCCATGGGCACGAAGCCGAGGCTGGCGACGAGCGCCGTCATCAGCACCGGGCGAAGACGGGTCAGCGCCCCCTCCCGGATTGCCTCGCCAAGAGGCTTCCCTTCGGCGATCAGGCTGCGGATGAAGGTGACCATGACGACACCGTTGAGCACGGCGACCCCGGACAGGGCGATGAATCCGACCCCCGCCGAGATCGACAGAGGCAGCCCACGCAGCATCAGGGCGGCCACCCCTCCGGTCAGGGCCAGAGGCACGCCGGAGAAAACGATGGCCGAGTCCTTGACCGAGCGGAACAAGGCGAACAGCAGGCCGAAGATCAGCAGCAACACCGCGGGAACCACGAGTTGCAATCGTTTGGCGGCCGAGATCAACTGCTCGAACGTTCCGCCATAGGTGACCCAATAGCCGGCCGGTATGGCGACCTCAGCATCGACCCGGTCCTGAACCTCGCGGATGAACGAACCCAGGTCGCGGTCGCGGACATTGGCCGTGGTCACGATGCGGCGTTTGCCGTTCTCGCGGCTGATCTGGTTCGGACCCTTTGTGAGTTCGATCGTGGCGACCTCATTCAGGGGCACGAACTGACGCGGCTGTCCTTCGCCCGCCGGGAGCGGGACCTGGAGACGACCGATGGCGTTGGTGTCGGCGCGCAGACGCTCGGGCAGGCGGACAACGACGTCGAAACGACGGTCACCCTCGAAGATTTGCCCGGCGGTCGTGCCGCCCATCGAGGTGGAGATAACCGACTGGACGTCTTCGATGCTCAGGCCAAGGCGCGCCATGGCGGGTCGGTTGGGTGTGATCTGGAGCACCGGCAGGCCGGTGATCTGTTCGGTCTGGGGATCGGCGGCCCCGTCCACCGAGGCCACGATGGCTTCGATCTCGGCGCCGAGGCGCAGCAGTTCGTCGAGATCGTCGCCATAGACCTTGATGGCGACGTCGGCCCGCACCCCGCTCAGCAGTTCGTTGAACCGCATCTGGATCGGCTGGGTGAACTCGTATTTGCTGCCGGGAATCTCATTCACGGCCTCTTCCATCTCGGCGACGAGGTCGCCGCGAGACTTGCGAGGGTTCGGCCAATCCTTCCTGTCCTTCAGCATGATGAAGGTGTCGGCGACCGAGGGCGGCACCGGATCGGTGGCGACCTCGGCGGTGCCGATCTTGGCCACGACCCGCTCCACCTCGGGGAAGCGGGCGATGCGGGCTTCCAACGCAGTCTGCATCTGCACGGCCTGGGTCAGGCTGGTGCCCGGGATGCGCAGGGCGTGCATGGCGATGTCGCCTTCGTCGAGATTGGGCACGAACTCCGAGCCCATCCGCGACGCCCCGAACCCGGCGAGCAGCACCAGCACGACCGCAATGCCGATCATCAGGCTGCGGGTCCTGAGCGCGAAGTCGAGCGCCGGCTGATAACCCACCCGGGCCCAGCGCATCAGGAAGCTGTCCTTCTCCTCGACCTTGCCGGTGACGAACATGGCGACGGCGGCGGGTACGAAGGTCAGGGACAGCAGGAGCGCTGCCGTCAGGGCGATGACGACGGTGATCGCCATCGGGTGGAAGGTCTTCCCCTCCACCCCGGTCAGGGCGAAGATGGGGACATAGACCAGGGTGATGATCATGACCCCGAATAGCGAGGGCCGGATTACCTCGCTGGAGGCGGTCGCCGCCAGATCGAACCGTTCCTCGCGGGTCAGGATACGACCCAGGCGATGCTGGGCCTCGCCGTAGCGCCTGAGGCAGTTCTCGACGATGATGACCGCGCCGTCGACGATCAGGCCGAAGTCGAGCGCGCCGAGGCTCATCAGATTGCCGGAGGTTCCGGTCCGCACCATGCCGGTGATGGTCATCAGCATGGTGACGGGAATGACCGCCGCCGTGATCAGGGCCGCGCGGATGTTGCCGAGCAGCAGGAACAGCACGACGATGACCAGCAGGGCGCCCTCGACGAGGTTCTTTTCGACGGTGTGGATGGCGCGTTCCACCAGTTCGGTGCGGTCGTAGACCGGCGTGGCGACGACACCGGGCGGCAGGGCCTTGGCGGCTTCCTGCAGGCTGGCGGCGGCGGCCTGGGCGACGATACGGCTGTTCTCGCCAGCCAGCATGAGAACCGTCGCAAGGACCGTCTCCTTGCCGTTCTCGGTCGCGGCGCCGGTGCGAAGTTCCTGGCCCATTCCGATGTCGGCGACGTCCAGGATGCGGATCGGAACGCCCCCACGCGTGGCGATCACGATGTTGCCCAGGTCTTCACTCGTCGAAGCCTGCCCCGGCACCCGGATCAGATACTGTTCGCCGAAGCGCTCGACATAGCCCGCGCCGACGTTGGCGTTGTTGTTGTCCAGCGCTTCGACCACCTCGGCCATGGTCACCCCGTAGGCCGCCAGCCGCTGCGGATCGGGTGTGACGTGATACTGACGCTCGTAGCCGCCGACGGTGTTGACCTCGGTGACACCGCGCGTGTTGCGAAGCTGGGGCCGGATGACCCAGTCCTGAAGCGTGCGCAGGTCTTCGGTCGTATAGGGCTGGCCGTCGGGACGTCGTGCACCCGGCTCGGCCTCGACCGTATACATGAAGATCTCCCCGAGGCCGGTGGCGATAGGGCCAAGTTCAGGGGTGACGCCGGGGGGAAGCTGACCGAGGGCGCTTTGGAGGCGCTCATTCACCAGTTGGCGTGCGAAATAGATGTCGGTGCCGTCGTCGAAGATGACGGTCACCTGGCTCAACCCGTATCGCGAAACCGAGCGGGTGTATTGAAGGCCCGGAACGCCTGCGACGGCGGTCTCGACGGGGAAGGTGATGCGCTGTTCGGCCTCCAGCGGCGAATAGCCGGGGGCTTCGGTGTTGATCTGAATCTGGACGTTGGTGATGTCCGGAGTGGCGTCGATCGGCAGGCGCTGGAAGCTCCAGACGCCGATGGCGCAGGCCAGGAGGACGAGCCCCATGACCGCCCATCGGAAGCGGATCGACAGGGCGATGATGCGTGCAAGCATGGTTCTCGCGCCCCCTAGTGATCATGGCTCGCGCCGGACTTTTCGATGTCCGCGCGAATGAGGAAGGCGCCGTCCACGACGTATTCGGTTCGGGGTTCGAGCCCGCCAAGCACCTCGGTCCACTCGTCGGTCCTTCGGCCCAGTTCGAGCATCCGCACCTCATAGGTGTTGCCGACCTTGGCGTAGACGACCTGGAAATCGCGGAACGGCTGGATGGCCTTGGTCTGGACGGCGAGAGGCACTGCACCCTCACCGACCTGAACGGTGCCCTGTACTCCCAGGCCCGGCCGCCAGACGCCGCCCTGATAGGCCAGTTCGACATGGGCGATCAGGGTCTGGCTCATCGGATCAGAGCCGGGCAGGATGGTTTCGATGACGCCATTGAAACGGTGGTCACCTGCCAGACTGGTGACCTCGACCCGCTGGCCCCGGCGGACACGTTCTGCATCGCGCGGATAGAGGGCGAACTCGGCATGGAGGCGGGTTGGGTCGCCGATCACCAGCATCGGCTCGCCGCCCGCGCCGGTGATGGCCCCGGCGTTGACGTTCTTGGCCATGATGACGCCGGAGATCGGCGCGGTGACGGAATAGGTCTGGAGGCTCTCGCTGGACTCGACCCGCGCCACAACCTGGCCTCGCGATACGCGCTGGCCCAGTTCGACGTTCAACGCCATCACCCGACCCGGATAGCGGGCGAAGACATCGCTCTGGCCCTCAGGCGTGATCTCGACCCGACCGCTCAACGGCAGAGACTCGCCCAGGACTGCGGAACCGGCGCGCTGCGTGGTGACGCCACCGGCGCGGGCGGCGTCGGCTGAGATGACGGTGCGACCCTCATAGGACTGGTAGGCCCAGGTCGATCGCTTGCCGTTCTGGGTCGCCGCGACCGCCACGTCGAAGGAGTGCGGCTCGGAGACGACACCGGGGCTGGCGAGATAGTCCTCGGTCGGGATGAAGGTGAACCGATCGACCTTCGGCCCGAGACGGGTCAGGGCCATGGTCGCCTGGACCTGACGTGGATCGAGCGGCTTGTCCTTCAGATAGGGATAGAGCCGGAACAGGGGCTCTGGTCCTTCCTCGAAGATGGTGATCTCAAGGGCGAAGTCTCCGTCGCGGAGCATCCGGCCTCGGTGAGGGCCACGCTCATAGTCGGCGGCGGCAGCCTCGCCGTTTTCGCCTGCCTTTTCGGCGGGCTTGTCTCCGCAAGCGGCGGCGGCGAAGGCGAGGACGATCGCGGACGCAACGAGCCAGCGCCGCGAAGGTGTCAGGCGGATCATGGTTGAGTCTCCAGGGCGAGGATCAGGGCGCCGTGCGCGCCGGTCAGTCTGTCGAGGCGGGCGCGATCGATATGGAATTGCTTGAGCACCGCGACGCGGCGGGCGCGGGTCTGCAGCAGGGCGGTCTGGGCGGAGATGACGTCGTTGTAGGTGAAGCCGCCCCTGTTGAAGCCGTCGCGCACCAGAACGACGGCGCGCTCGGCCTGGGGAAGGGTTTCCTGCCCGATCCTGCGAGCTTCGCTGGCTCGGGCCATGACCTGAACCTGCAGGCGCGCGATCTCACGTTCACGGTCGATGCGGGCGGCGGCGAGATCACCCTCGGCGGCCAGCCCCTCCGCTCGGGCGCGGTCGATGGCCCCGAGGTTCTGGTCGTAGCGACCAAGGGGAATCGACGCGCCGACGACAAAGCCGAGGTCGTTGCCGTCCCCGAAGTGACGGACGCCGGCGCTGACCGTGGCGTCCGACCGGGCGCGGGCCGTCTCCACCGCCACCCGGGCGACGGCGATGTCGCGCTGTGCGACGAAGATGTCCAGGTCCGCCTGGGCGACCCCATCCGTGACGTCGAGCGCCGACCGGGTGTCGGCGAAGGTCTCGGCGCCAAGGGTGAAGTCCGATGACCCATCCCAGAACCGGGCCAGCGAAATGTTGGCGACCCGGACGGTAATCCCGGCCTGATCGAAGTCGATCTGGGCCTGAGCCAGTTCGGCCTCGGCGCGCGCCCCGGCGAACAGAGGATCGCGCGCCATGTCCACGCGGCGACCGACCTCGGTCTGGAACCGTTCGGCGAGGTCAAGGCGCTCGCGGGCGATCTCCAACTCGGCCTGAGCCGCCAGAGCTTCCGCCCAGGCGCGCTGCACCTGTTCGAGCCGGTCCAACTGGCGAATGCGCGCGGTGGCGTCGACCAGCAGCCCTTCGGCTTCGGCGAGAGAGACACGGGCGGACCTGTCACCGCCCCGCTCGAACCGTTGCTCGACTGTGAGCGTGGTCTCGGTCCGACGGAACAGGTCGCCTCCGCCGATGGTCGGAAAGTTCTCGACCATCACCCCAAGCGTGGGGTTGGGACGAACGTCCGCCTGACGCACGGCTGCCCGCGACGCCTGTCGCCGGGCCTGGGTCGGTGCCAGTGAGGGATCGACCAGGGCGGCTCGACGCAGCGCCTCGTCCAGCGACAGTACAGGCGCGGTGGACGTGGCCGCCGCATCCTGTGCGACAGCAAGGGTCGGCGGCAGCGAGGCCGCCAGAATGAGCGCGAGGGCCGACACGGCCGTCAGTCGCGCCCACGGCCCGGCAATGCCGGACGATGGGGTCTTCAAGGGATTCTCTCCGGGAAACGGGGGTGCACGCGCGACCGATTGGCCGCGTCGGATCAGATGATCGTGCGCGTCCGTCTGGGAGGGTATTCAGGCCCGTCGCCGTCGTGGGCCGGACGTGCGCCATCGCCCGCCGGCTGGATCAGCACGGCGTTCATGGCGACGAGGGGGCTCAGATCGCGGTTGAGGATCGGGATGGCGGTGTGGCTGTCGCCGCTCGTATGGTGGTGATGGCTTGCTGGACGCCCGGCCTCGCCCTCGTCTTCGCCGTCTTCGGCTTGATCCAGTGGATCCTCGGCCGGCGCGTCGGGGGCGATATGGACGTGCAGCGAGCCATGATCGACGTCCGCGATCTCTGCGTGATCACCGTGGCCGATCGCGACTGCCGGCCAATCCGACGCATGGGCAATCTGGTGCCGCCCTTCCTGAACCCCATGCAGGCTCAACGTCGCCACGAGGGCGGCGCACAGGCTGACGCAAATGGTGCGAAACAGGCGAGACAAGATTGAACGGCTCCTTCATCCGCCATAGTGCGACCCGATCCCAATGGCAACGGTCGAGGTTGCCGCATCACGATATGGCTAGGATTCGTCCTTCAGGTGGATACGTGATGGCGGAGGTCGGGAGCTCCGTTGACGGCTGCGACGATGCGAACATTGATCGATCCGCCAGTCGTGGTAAGGGGCGGCATGGGAGTGACTCACTATCATTCTCAAAATGTTTTCTTGGTGGGCTGCGGGTCGCTGCGGCGCCAGTGCGGCGCCGACCGGTCGGGATTGACCGACGCCGAGGCAGTACCCACGTCTCGTGGCCCGGGGTCAGGCCGGCGCTGCGGGCCGGGCTCGCCGGCTTTCGAACCGGCGTCGGATCCAGGTTCGCCCAGGTTTCTCAACGAGCAGATGCAGGGCCGCCGCGATCAGCGCCGTGACGACGAACAACCCTGCCAGTTCGACTGGCGTGATGCGGAAGGCGCTGTCGATGCCGCGCAGTTCGGCGACCACGCCCTTGAAGGCGACGAGGACGGGCATGTGCACGAGATAGAGGGCGAAGGAGGCTTCACCGGCGAAAACCAGCGCAGGGGCGGCGAGAGGCCCCTCGCAGTCCGCGCGTGCGAGCAGGGACCAGGTCAGGATAACGGGGGCTGAGAGGGCGACGATGATCCGGTCGTCCAACGACAGCTGCATAGCGCCGAGCAACACGAGGGTAGCAGCCAGGGCGGCGGCGATGGCGACGGGCCGGCTCCAGCGCCAGCGATGGCCCAAGCCGTAGAGCGCCATGCCGATCAGAAAGGCCGGCGCTATGCGCAAGATGCCCATGTCGTCCTCGGCCCGAGGCAGAACCTTGCCGAAGGTTGAGACGTAGGCCGCGTCGATGACAACATAGCTGACGATGCCCAAGCCGAGCAGGAACCAAGGACGATGTCTCATCCGGATCGAGAGAAGGGCGTAGGCCGGGAACAGCAGATAGGCGAACCATTCCGCCGAGAGCGACCAGGACGGGCCGCTCCAATTGTATCCGATTTCGCTTGGAAACCACGCCTGTACCAGGAACAGGGTCTTGAAGAAGCCCTCTGTCGTGTAGGTCGAGAGATCGAACGGAACGCCAGAGATTGAAGCTCCGAGCACCATGATCAGAACACCGCCCAAAATCGCCAGATGGAGGGGATAGAGATGAGCCAA
>NZ_JAHFPF010000351.1 GCF_023259385.1 Brevundimonas sp.
GCGGAGGGGCTCTACATCCTCGGCGGCCTGGGCTCGCGCGGTTTCTGCGCCGCGCCCCTGCTGGCCGAGCATGTGGCGGCCCTGGCGACCGGCGCCCCGTCGCCGCTGGCGCGCGATCTGGCGATCCGGGTCACGCCGTCGCGCCTGTCCGGCGCAAAGGGACTTGCGAAACCCGACGTATCGTTCGACGGTTGAGCTTGTCGGGGGCCGACATGAGGAAGCTTTCCATGCGCACGCCCGTCCTGACCTGTCTGGGTCTTTCCGCCGCCGCCCTGATGACCATCTCCTGCGCGCCGACCGCCACCACCGGGGACCGCGCCGAAGCGCCCCTGGCGCGGCAGTGTTTCAACGTCCAGCAGGTGAGCAATTTCCGGCAGGGCCGCATGGACCAGGTGTTCCTGCGGGTGGGCCGCAGCGACGTCTATGAGATGACCGGCGCCGCCTGCCGCGACCTGGACTTCGCCAACCGGATGGCCATCGTGCCGGACGCGGGCGGCGTCGCCGGATCGCGGCTGTGCACCGGCGACTGGGCCCGCGTGGTCGTGCCGGGGTCGGCCAATCCGACCGAGGTCTGCCGAGTCCGCCTGACCCGCAGACTCTCCGATGCAGAGGTCGAAGCCCTGCCCGCCGCCTACAAGCCTTAGGTCCTAGGCCTTCTGGGCGTAGCCGAGGCGCTGGTTCAGCTTCTCGATCAGATCGATGGCCGTGTCCGCGATGACCGAGCCGGGCGGATAGACGGCGGCCGCGCCGCTTTCGAGCAGCGGCTGCACGTCTGACGGCGGGATCACCCCGCCCACGACGATCATGATGTCGGACCGGCCCAGCTTCTCCAGCTCGGCCTTCAGCTCGGGCACCAGCGTCAGGTGGCCGGCGGCCAGGGAGGAGGCGCCGACCGCGTGGACGTTGCGCTCCACCGCCTCCCTGGCCGCCTCGGCCGGGGTCTGGAACAGGGAGCCGGCGGTGACGTCGACGCCCAGGTCGCCATAGGCGGTGGCGACCACCTTCTGACCCCGGTCGTGGCCGTCCTGACCCAGTTTGGCGATCAGGATGCGCGGCGGACCGCCGTCGTTCTCGATGAAGGCGGCGACCATGTCGCGGGCGCGGCTGATCTTCGGGTCGTCGCCGGCTTCCTTGGCATAGACGCCGGAGACGGTCTTCACGGTGGCGATGTGGCGGCCGAAGGCGGCCTCCAGCGCGTCCGAGATCTCGCCCACCGTGGCCTTGGCCCGGGCGGCCTCGACGGCCAGCTGGAGAAGGTTTTCCGTCCCGTGCGCGCCCCGGGTCAGGGCGCCCAGCGCGGCCTCGGTCGCCGCCTCGTCGCGTTCGGCGCGCAGGCGTTTGAGCTTGTCGATCTGCGCGGCCAGCACGGCGGCGTTGTCGACCTTCAGCATCGGGATGTCGTCGGGCGTGTCGTTGAAATAGCTGTTCACCCCGACCACCGTCTGCTGGCCGGTGTCGATGCGGGCCTGGGTCTTGGCCGCCGATTCCTCGATGCGCAGCTTGGGGATGCCGGCCTCGATGGCCTTGGCCATGCCGCCCAGCGCCTCGACCTCGGCCATGTGGGCGCGGGCGCGCTCGGCCAGTTCGTGGGTCAGGCGCTCGACGTAGAAGCTGCCGCCCCACGGGTCGATGACCTTGGTCAGGCCCGTCTCCATCTGCAGCAGGATCTGGGTGTTGCGCGCGATCCGGGCCGAGAAGTCGGTCGGCAGGGCCAGGGCCTCGTCCAGGGCGTTGGTGTGCAGGGACTGGGTCTGGCCGCCCGCGGCGGCCATGGCCTCGACCATGGTGCGCGAGACGTTGTTGAACACATCCTGCGCCGCGAGGCTCCAGCCCGAGGTCTGGCAGTGGGCGCGCAGGGACAGGGAGCGGGCGTCCTTGGCCCCGAACTTCGCCACCGCCTCGGCCCACAGCAGGCGGCCGGCCCGCATCTTGGCCACCTCCATGAAATAGTTCATCCCGATGGCCCAGAAGAAGGACAGGCGCGGCGCGAACCGGTCCACGTCCATGCCCGCCTCGACCCCGGCCTTCAGGTATTCGATGCCGTCGGCGAGGGTGTAGGCCAGCTCCAGATCCGCCGAGGCCCCGGCCTCCTGCATGTGGTAACCGCTGATCGAGATGGAGTTGAACTTGGGCGCATGCTCGGCCGTCCAGGCGAAGATGTCGGCGATGATCCGCATGCTGGGCGTCGGTGGGTAGATGTAGGTGTTGCGGACCATGAACTCCTTGAGGATGTCGTTCTGGATGGTCCCGGTCAGGGCGCTGTGGGCGACGCCCTGCTCTTCCGCTGCCACGATGTAGAGCGCCAGCACCGGCAGCACCGCGCCGTTCATGGTCATGGAGACCGACATCTGGTCCAGCGGGATGCCGTCGAACAGGGTGCGCATGTCGTAGATGCTGTCGATGGCCACGCCGGCCATGCCGACGTCGCCCTTCACCCGCGGGTGGTCCGAATCGTAGCCCCGGTGGGTGGCTAGGT
>NZ_JAHFPF010000152.1:0-7862 GCF_023259385.1 Brevundimonas sp.
GTCCTCGACGTTCACCCCGACGTTGCCGACATGGGGGAAGGTGAAGGCCAGGATCTGGCTCATGTAGGACGGGTCGGTCAGGATTTCCTGATAGCAGGTCATGGCGGTGTTGAAGACCACCTCGCCCAGCGCCGAGCCGGTCGCGCCGCAGCCGACGCCTTGGAAGATCGTGCCGTCAGCCAGCGCCAGAACGCCTGTGACTCCGGGAAGAAGGGTCTGGGTCATGGCGCGCTCCGTAAGGCCGTAATCCGGCGAACAAACGGCGGGGTGGTTAGGCCCCCTGACCCTCAGGGTCAACGCGCGATCCGGACTTTCTCAGAAACACGAACCATGCGGCGGTCATCAGGGCGACGAAACCCGCCGTCGGCAGGATGTATCCGGGCGCCGCGGCGGCCACGGCGGCGACGGCGAACACCATGCCCAGAACGGCGATGGAACGCGCGCCGGGCGTCTTCGCCAACCGGAACAGCGACAGCGCGCAGACGGCGTAGATGGTTAGGCTCAGGACTGAGGTGACGCCCACCAGCATGCCGAACTGCTTACCCAGCGTCGGCTGGCCCGACAGGATGGCGATCACGCTCATGAAGGCCGCGCCCAGCAGAGGGGTGACGATCGGCGTCCTGGTCGGCGAGCCGAAGCCCGAGGGCAGATAGCCCTGCTGCGCCGCGGCGCGCGCCGTCTCGCCGCCCATCATCGTCCAGCCGCCGATGGTGCCCAGGGTCTTGGTGATCGCGCAGACCGCGACGATTCCGGCGATCGAGGCGCCGAACACCCGCCCGGCCAGGTCGGCGTAGGGACTGGTCGAATGGGCCAGCTGGGCCACGGGAATCACGCCGAACACGGCGACCGTCGCGCTGACATAGACCAGCGTGGCCAGAAGGGCGCCGGCGACCGAAGCGCGCCGCACGTCGACGGCCGGATGACGCACCCGGTGGGACAGGGCCGCGGCGCTTTCCACGCCCAGATAGGCCCAGAAGATGATGGCCAGCGAGGCGGGCACGGTCTTGAGCAACGGCTCGCCCGACGGGCTCCATGAGGCCGCGAAGACCGCCGGATCGAAGGCGGCGACGCCCGCCGCGACGGCGATGCCGATGGGAATCAGGCCCACCACCAGCGCCACGGCCGCCAGCCACGAGGCCGTGCGGGCGCCGATGATGTAGGCCAGGGTCGCGATCCAGATCAGGCCCAGATTGCACAATGTCGCCGCGACCGGGTTCTTCAGCATCGGCCAGAAGAAACCCAGATAGCCCGTGGCGGCCACGGCCACCGCGACATTGCCGATCAGGCAGGCCATCCAGAAGGCGAGCGAGACCTGAAAGCCCGCGAACCGGCCCAGCCCCAGCTCGGCGAAGCCCGACAGGCCGTCGGCCTTCGGCGCGACCCGGCCCAGCGCCCCGAACACCAGCGCCAGCGCCGCCGCGCCCACGGCCGCCACCAGCCAGCCGATCAGGCTGGAGCTGCCGGTCGAGGCCAGGCTGACGGGCAGCAGGTACAGACCCGAGCCGATCATGTTCCCAGCCACCACCAGCGCGGCCAGCCCCCAGCCCAGCTTGTGCCGGTCCGAGAGCGGGTCCTCGGGCAGCGGGATGGAGTGTTCGACGTGGCTCATGCCGCAGAGGTGCATCCGCTCAGGCCGCGGCGTCAACAGGTGTCGGACGACGAGGGTTTGCGAGTCTCATTGACCCTCCATTTACTTTGCATCATAAAGTACTTGATCAATGGAGATCCTGATGTCCTTCGCCCTGTCCGCCAGCCTTCCCGCCGCCGTCGCCGCCCTGCTGCTGGGCGCCTTCGTCCTGACCGCTCCGGCGACCGCACAGACGCCCGCCCCCACCGTCGCGGCGCCCGCCGCCCGGGCCGCCGACGTGATCATCCGCGAAGAGGGCCTCGTCGCCGAATACTTCGCCCCCGCGCCCGGAACGCAGGCCTCCGCGGGCGCCGTCATCGTCCTGGGCGGTTCGGAGGGCGGGCTGCGCGGCGGACGTGGCCTGGCCCGCCGCCTTTCCGATGCGGGCTTCGCCGCCATCGCCGTCTCCTATTTCGGCGAGCCGGGCCAGAATCCGGTCCTGAACGAGATTCCCATCGAGCCGGTCGACCGCGCCCTCGCCTGGCTCAAGGCCCGACCGGAAATCCACGGCCCGATCGCGGTCATGGGCGTGTCCAAGGGCGGTGAACTGGCCCTGCTGACCGCCAGCCGCAATCCGGAGATCCGCGCCGTCGTCGCCGGCGTGCCCTCCCACGTCGTCTGGGCCGGCATCGACCAGACCGGCGGCGCCGTCGGCTCGTCCTGGACCGCCGGCGGCCAGCCGCTCGCCTACGTTCCCTACAACATGTCCAACGGCTTCACCGGGGTGTTCAACCTGTACAACGACAGCCTGGCGACGGCCTCCGCCGAGGCGGAAATCCCGGTCGAGGCGATCAACGGCCCGGTGCTGATGATCTCCGGCCAGGCCGACGGCCTGTGGCCCTCGGCGGAGATGGCCCGGCGCGTGGAGCAACGGCTGCAGGCCCACGGCTTCCGCCACCCGGTCGTCAACCTGACCTATCCGGACGCCGGCCACGCCGTCTTCGGCGCCCCGGTCGCCGCCGATGCGCCGGGGCTGGAGCGCGCGCTCGCCCTGGGCGGCACCCTGCCCGGCCTGGTCGCTGCACGGGCCGACGGCTGGCCCCGCGTCCTGCGCTTCCTGCGCGACGCCCTGAACGGCGGCTAGAGCGAAATCGGTTGAGCTGGACGCAGTCCATCTCAGCTCAGATTTCGCTCCAGCATAATTCTGGAGCCTGATTCACGGCATCGCCGGGATCGCGAAGCGATTCCGCCTCAGCCGATCAGGCTCTAGGGGATCAGACGGTGACGGCGTCCATGCCGGCGAAGACCGCGTGGGTCGCGCCGGCGGTCTGCGCGGCCAGGCCGCGGTCGGGCCTCAGGTTAAGCAGCATGACCTGGCCGCAGACCTGACGGCCGACCCCGATCAGGGCGGCCGCATCCCGCCAGTCCCGCGCGGTCTCGTGACTGACCCCGGCGAAGTCGATCGACAGGCAGCGGCCGGGGGTCCCGGCCAGCCGCCGCACCGCCGCGATGTCGGGGGCCACGTGCAGGATCACCCCCTGGGCGTCGGTCTCGAAATGGCCGATGGCCGACTGGATCGCCTCGACGGGCGCGCTTTCCAGCCCGCCCATCACCTCGACCAGCAGGGTCCCCGGCGTGTTCTCGTGCTGCATCTCGGAGCACAGCAGCGAGAAGCGGCCGCGGCTGGTCGCCACGGTCCGCCAGAACACCGGCAGCACGCCGCTGTCGTTCTGGCCGAGGCGCAGCATGTCCAGTCCGTGACGCAGGGTCTGCAGGTCGATCCTCTGCAGGTCGGTCGCCTCCAGGGTGCGGCGGTTCAGTCCCGTCAGCGCCCGTTCCCCGCCCCGATGGCGGATTGTGCGGCGAATGCGTCGGCTGACCGGCAGTGAACGGACCAGGTCGAACACCGGCTGGGCGGCCAGGGTCACGGTCAGCTCGCGACGCGCCCGCGTGACCATGGTGAAGGTCAGGCTCTCGTACGGCGCGGCGTACGACCGCCGCCCGATGGGCTGGATCGCGTCCGGCCGATCGTCCTCGGGCGGCGCGTAGGCGCGCCGCTCCGGCGTCGTCTGCGGCGGGAGGTCCTCATCACCCCATGCCGTGGTCTCGGGCGGACCGATCCGCCCCGCTTCATTTCCCATGACCGGCTCCGTTTGCGCGGCCCCCCGGGATCTGCCTCGGGGTTGAGGCTGAACCGGGTTTGCGAACATATCCCTGACGAATGTGGTCAAGACCGCATTGACCATTAACCGCCCAGCGCCCCGCTCGACGGGCGCGCGAATCCGGTTCAGGGAACGCGACATGAGCATCACCACTATCGGCCTCGACGCCGACGACACCCTTTGGCACAACGAGACGATCTTCCGGCTCACCCACGACCGGTTCGTCGCCCTTCTGGCCGATCACGGCGACCGCGACCTGATCGAGGGCCGCCTGGCCGAGGTCGAGCGGCGCAACCTGCGTCTCTACGGATACGGGGTTAAGGGGTTTACCCTGTCGATGATCGAGACGGCCATGGAACTGACCGGCGGAGAAGCGCCTCCGGTCGTGGTGCGCGAGATCCTGGCGGCGGGCCGCGAGATGCTGGCTCACCCGGTCGAGACCCTGCCCGGCGTCGACGAAGCCCTGGCGGCCCTGTCGGAAAAATACCGCCTCGTCCTGATCACCAAAGGCGACCTGATGGATCAGGAGCGCAAGGTCGCGGCCTCCGGCCTGGGCGACCTGTTCGCCGCGGTCGAGATCGTGTCGGAGAAGGATAGCGGAACCTATCAGCGCGTCTTCGCTCGTCACGGGACCGGCGCGGAGGAGGCGGTCATGGCCGGCAACTCCATGAAGTCCGACGTCCTGCCCGCGCTTGAGGCCGGCGCCTTCGCGGTCCATATCCCCTACGCCATCACTTGGGCGCACGAGCTGGCCGAAGCGCCCGAGGGCCATGCCCGGTACGGCGCGCTGGAGTCGATCGGCGCCCTCCCGGACTGGATCGCCGCCCGGGCCTGACGCCCACAGTCGAGCAGGCGCGAAAAAGGGGCGGCGTCATCGACGCCGCCCCTTCGTTCCGTTCCGCGCTAGACCTTAGAAGCGGGCGCGGACGCCGCCGAAGACCGAGCGGCCGAACAGCTCGTAGGTCGAGGCCGTGCCGTTGCCGGTCAGGCCGTAAGGCATCTGCTCGTCGGTGATGTTGTTCACCCCGACGAACAGCTCGACGTTGTCGGCTCCACCGAAGCCGCCGTCGATGCGGTAGCGCACGATGATGTCGTGGTAGACTTGGCTCGGCACATAGTTCGGGTAGATCGCCTCGGCGGAGTTCACGCCCGGCTTCGGCGTGACGTCGAAGCGGGCCACCTCGTCCTCGAACCGGGTTTCCCAGGTCACGGCCAGGCCGCCGCCGTCCCAGGTCAGGCGGGACTTGTAGGACCATTCGGGGTTGCCGATTTCGCCCTTCTCGACGTCGATTTCGTCAGGACGATCAGCAAACGCGAAGAAGTCCAGCTCCTTCAGATAGTTGGCGCTCAGGCTGCCGGAGAGCCGGCCGCGCAGTCCGCCGAACAACCGCGGGTGATCCATCGCCAGGGCGTCCAGGTCGCGCTGATAGGTCAGCTCGAAATCCCAGCCCTTGGTGGTCAGCATCGCCGCGTTGATGAAGGTCGTCTCAACGAAGTCGATGTTGTTGTCGGCGCCGCGGGTGAACAGCGAGCAGAAGTTCGCGTCCAGGCCGCCCGTGGCGTCGTAGCAGTTGTTGATGATGTCCTGGGCCCCGATCGACGCGATCGCCTTGTCGATCTTGATGTCATAGTAGTCGGCCGTGAAGGTCAGACCCTGGATCCAGCGCGGCTGCAGGACCACGCCGTAGGTGAAGCTTTCGGCTTCTTCCGGATCGAGGTTCGGGTTGCCGCTGGACGTGCCGTCGATCGACGCGTTGGTGTTGGAGTTGAAGCCGCCCGGGAGACCGTCGGCCGCACAGTTGGCCGCCCGATCCGGATCGGCGTTGATGTTGTTGACGTCGCAGGGATCGCTCACCGAGAAGAAGCCCGCCGTCGTCGGCAGGAAGGCCTCGGTGATGTTCGGGGCCCGAACGGCGCGCGAATAGGTTCCGCGGAACATCACATCGCGAGCCGGCGCATAGACGGCGCCGACTTTCCAGGCTTCCGCTCCACCGACCGTCGAGTAGTCCGCGTAGCGGTAGGCGCCGTCGATCGACAGGCGATAGGCGAACGGCAGATCCGCCAGCAGCGGGAGGTTGAACTCGCCGAACACCTCGGTGACGTCGAACTCGCCATAGGCGTCAGGCTGCGCGGCGCTGTCGGCCAACCCCGACTTGATGAAGGGGTCGTTGATGTTCTCGCTCGTCTCCTTGCGATACTCGAAGCCGCCGGCGAAGGCGATCGGGCCGCCCTGCAGGTTGAAGAATTTCGAGGTGTCGAAGTTGAACAGGCCGGTCACCACCTCTTGGGTGATGGTGTGGTTCCGGGTCGCCTCGTAGGTCACGTAGTCGATGGCGGCCTGGGAGTTCTGGCGGCCGAACGGGTTGAACGCCACGCAGGGTTCCGAGGTCTGGTCGGGACCAGGCGTCATGTTGCGGCAGACGACCTCGCCGGTCGGCAGACGGATCGCGTCGATCGCCGCGGCGTAGTTGCCCGGGATCATGCCGCCCGTGGCGTCGAACCGGTTCTGGGTCTCACCGTAGTTGTACGACAGGTCCCAGTCGAAGTCGGCGAAGCCGGTCTCGAACGTGCCGCGCAGGCCGGTCACGACACGATAGGTCTCACGCGAGATATTGTTCACCCGCGAGCCCATGTCCGCGTTGAAGCGGCCGAAGGTGATGTCGCGGCCGGCGATGACGGCGGCCAGCTCCGGGGTGATGAACGCATTGTCGGGCTGGATCAGGTAGTCGCCGAACGTGAAGGACGGCTGGACGGAGTCCTGGATCTCGGACCGGACGAACTTGGCGTCCAGATAGCCCGTCACATTGGGAGAGAAGTCATAGCGAAGCCGGACGTCGGTCCCGTACCGATTGGTCCGGGGCACCAGCGTGACATAGTCCTCCAGCGAGGTGCAGGTCTCGCAGTCGCCGAACTGGCCGAAGGCGAAGCTGTTTTCACCGATGCGCGGCTGTTGCGGAACGGGCGACCCGTTGTTGCGCAGCGCGGTGATGATCTCGAACGTATTGGCGTCGATGATGACGCCGTTCTCGTCGAGGTAATCGGTCAGCACGTTCGGCACCAGGATCCGGTCGGGGATGCCGTCGTTCGGCCCGGTGTTCAGCGGGTTGATGATCGAGCCGTAGTCGCGCAGCGCATCGACCTCGCTGGCCATGACCCGGTCAGAGTGATCGTAGAACAGGCTGACGGTCGCGTTGGCGCGATTGTCCAGGAAGTTGCGGCCGTACACGCCGTTCAGGGACCAGGTGCGGCCGCCGCCGTCGGGAACGCCCCCGACCTGGGCGGTCATCTCGCCGCCGTCGAAGTCGTTCTTCAGGAGGATGTTGACCACGCCGGACACGGCGTCCGAGCCGTAGATGGCCGACGCGCCGCCGGTGATCACTTCGACACGCTCGACCAGCGCGGCCGGAATCGAGTTCAGATCGACCGCAGCATTGCCCGCGTCGCCGCCGACGTGACGCTTGCCGTCCACCAGGGTCAGGGTCCGCGCGGCGCCCAGGTCCCGCAGGTTCGGGAAGTTCAGGCCGCCCGAGTCGCCGAAGCTGTCGGAGTTCGCGCGAACGGTCGAGTTCGCGCTCAGCGCCGGAAGTTCCGCCAGGATCTGGCCCAGATCCTGGGTACCCGACGTCTGGATCGCTTCCTGGGAAACCGTGGCGACCGGCGTGGGTTGTTCAAGGTTCGGACGCGGAATGCGCGATCCCGTGACGACCACCTCCCCGATTTCAGTCGCTTCATCCTGCGGAGCGGGCTGTTGACCGCCCGCATCTTGGGCGAAGGCGGGCGTAGCAAGCAGCGCGGCGGCGAGAAGGCCGCCTGTCAGCGCGGAGGAATCGCGGAGGCGATTACGGAATGACATGATTTCAGAACCCCGATGAAATGCGGCCGACTAGGGCCAGACTGGTGACGCACAGATTTGGACGCGCGCAGAAACTCCCCCCGCGAACGTCCGTTGGGCAACCCAAAGCGGCGGGAACTTGTTCCCTTCGCCTCGAGTGTGTTCGTCTTGGGAGGGAATTCCGGCAATGATTTGTCACATCAGCGACACACCCCGTGGGAACGCCCCCGGATAGCTTGAGGACCGGTCGGCGCCGGGGCGTCTTTTCGCCTTGCCGCCGACGCCCCCCTTCTCTAGACGG
>NZ_JAHFPF010000152.1:7872-8483 GCF_023259385.1 Brevundimonas sp.
GGCCGCTTAACCGACAACCCGAACGGAACCGCGCCGGCAGCCGCCCGCGCCGGGTTCGCGCGCGCAAGGAGCCTCCCCCGCCCGTGTCCGCCTCCGACGCCAGCCATGACGAACGCGACGCCGCCGTGCGCGCGGCCCTGGCGGCCCAGGGCGACAACGGCGTCACGCCCCGGCACACGCTGTTCTACTTCTACGGCGAGGGCGACCACGACGACCTGAACGAGGTGGCGCGGCGCGCCGGCTTCGTGACCCGGGGGCAGGACGACATGACCGTTCTGGAAACGACGATCCCGGTGGACGAGACGTCGTTCGCGCCCGTTTCCTCCATGATGCAATCCTGGGCCGCGGCCTTCCAGCTCGACTACGACGGCTGGGAGTGCGCGGTCGTGACGAACTGACGATCCAAAGAAGAAGAGCCTCAGGCCCATGCCCAAACGCACAGACATCCAGTCCATCCTGATCATCGGCGCGGGCCCGATCGTGATCGGTCAGGCGTGCGAGTTCGACTATTCCGGCGTGCAGGCCTGCAAGGCGCTGAAGGCTGAGGGGTACCGGGTGATCCTGGTCAACTCCAACCCCGCCACGATCATGACCGACCCGGAGGTGGCCGA
>NZ_JAHFPF010000153.1 GCF_023259385.1 Brevundimonas sp.
CTTCCGGGTGGCGTCCATCCCGGCCGACGCGGAGGCCTCCAGCCTGAAATTCGATCACGCCTCGATGACCCGCACCTTCGAACTGGGCCGGTCGCGCGCCGCGGCCGGAGAGGCCTGGGTCACGCCCGCCGCCGAGCTGACGGACGAGCCGCCGCCGGCCCCGGCGGTCACGGCCCCGCCGGGCGGCTAGCCCCTGGCCGCTGCCTCCAGCTTGGCGGGGCCTTGCGGGCCAGGGCGGGCTGCGGCAGACCCGGCTGAAACGCTTGAGGCCAGACCATGATCCCGACGCTCTACGGCATTCCCAACTGCGACACGGTCAAGAAGGCGCGCGTCTGGCTGGACCAGCACGGCGTCGCCTACGCCTTCCACGACTACAAGAAGGTCGGGATCGACCGTGAGACGTTGAGCGGCTGGGTCGAGGCGCACGGCTGGGAGATCGTGCTGAACCGCGCCGGTACGACCTTCCGCGCTCTGCCGCCGGAGGACAAGGCGGACCTGACCGCCGACAAGGCCATCGGCCTGATGCTGGCCAATCCGTCGATGATCAAACGCCCGGTGCTGGATGTCGACGGCCGCACGACCGTGGGGTTCAAGCCCGAGATCTATGCGGCCGTATTCGGCTAGACGAGCGTGAGCTGCGCCGGCTCGCCCGTCTGGGCGCTGGAGGCCAGCCAGACGTCGAACAGGCCGGGCTCCAGGGTCGGGCGCAGATCCGCGCCGAGGAATGACAGGTCCGAGGCGGGCAGGGGGATCGAAACCTGCACGCTGCCGCCCGCCGGGACCGTGACCCGCTCGAAGGCCTTGAGCAGGCGCACCGGCTGGGTGATCGAGGCCACGCGGTCGCGGATGTAGAGCTGCACCACTTCCGAGGCGTCATGCCGGCCGTCGTTGGTCAGGGTGACCGAGGCTGTGACCGACCCGTCCCGGGTCACGGACGGCGACGACAGGCTCACCGGCGAATAGCTGACCGGCGAGTAGCTCAGGCCGTGACCGAACGGATAGAGGGCCGCGTGCGGGACCTCGCGGAATTTCGAGGTGAACTCGCGGTCGGTCGGGCGCGACGGGCGGCCGGTCGACTTGTGGGCGTAATAGAAGGGCGACTGGCCCGAGGCGTAGGGGAAGCTGACCGGCAGGCGGCCGACCGGGGCATGGTCGCCGAACAGCACGTCGGCGACGGCGTGGCCGGTCTCCGAACCCAGGAACCAGGTGACCAGGATCGCCTGCGCGTCGCGGATCGCGCCGGACAGCTCCATGCCGCGCCCGTTGCGCAGCAGGACCACCACCGGCTTGCCCGTGGCGGCGACGGCCTCGGCCAGGGCCAGCTGGGCGGCGGGAATGCCGATGTCGATGCGCGACTTGGATTCCGCCGACATCTCGCTCGACTCGCCGACGGCCAGCAGGATCACGTCGGCCTCGGACGCGACGGTGACCGCCGCCTCGATGCCGCCGGCGATTGGAGCCTCGACATCCGAGCCCTTCACCACCGTCAGGGTCGCGTCCTCGCCGAGAGCGGCGCGCACGCCGTCTTCCAGCGATACGGCCAGGCGGGTGTCCTTGAACACCGACCACGGACCGAAGATGTCGGCCTTGTCCGCCCCGAACGGACCGATCAGGGCGATGCGCTTGCCGGTCTTGGGCAGGGGCAGGACGCCGCCGTCGTTTTTCAGCATGACGATCGACTTGCGCCCGGCCTCACGGGCGAGGGCCAGATGCTCCGGGCTGCCGGTGACGCGGCGCTCGGTGCGCACGTCCGAGCCGCGATAGGGGTCGTCGAACAGGCCCAGGGCGGCCTTGGTCATCAGCACCCGGCGCACGGCCTGGTCGACGCGCTCGATCGGCACGTCGCCCGACTGGACCAGTTCGGGGATGTGTTTGAGGAACAGGCCGCTCTTCATCGACATGTCGACGCCGGCCATCAGGGCCAGGCGCGCTGCGTCGCGACCGTCGGCGGCGTAGCCGTGGGCCACCAGCTCTTGCTCGGAGGTGTAGTCGGAGACCACGAAGCCCGCGAAGCCCCACTCGCCGTGTAGAATGTCGGTCAGCAGCCATTTGTTGCCGCTCGTCGGCACGCCGTTCAGGTCGTTGAAGGCGCTCATCACTGACAGGGCGCCCGCATCGAGCGAGGCCTTGAACGGCGGCAGGTAGATGGACCGCAGCGCCAGCTCGCTCATGTCGGTGGAGTTGTAGTCCATGCCCGCTTCGGCGGCGCCGTAGGCCGCGAAATGCTTGGGCGTGGCCAGCAGCGAGGACCAGGCGGTCAGGTCGTCGCCCTGGAAGCCCTTGGTCCGCGCCACGGCGAACATGTTGTTGAGCAGCACGTCCTCGCCGGCGCCCTCGACGACCCGGCCCCAGCGCTGGTCGCGGGCCACGTCGACCATGGGAGCGTAGGTCTGGTGCACGCCCGCAGCGCCGCCTTCGACCGCCGCGGCGCGGGCGGTGCGCTCGGCCAGGTCCATGTCCCAGCTGGCGGCCTCGCCCAGCGGCACGGGGAAGGTGGTCTTCAGGCCATGGATGATGTCGGCCGCGAACAGCAGCGGGATGCCCAGCCGGCTCTCGCGCACGGCCATGTCCTGCACATAGCGGGTGCTCGCGGCGCCGACGCCGTTGAACAGGGCGCCGATACGGCCCGCGCGGATGTCGGCGGCCGTCTGGGACTGGTCTGTGTCCAGGGCGTCGCCGGGGTTCACCCCCTCCGGCCGCCAGCGGAACGGGTCGTTCATCAGGTTCAGTTGGCCGGCCTTTTCCTCGATCGTCATGCGAGCGATCAGGGCGTCGACACGGGAGAGATTTGCCTGCGCCTGAGCGGCAGCGATACGGGGAGCCATCATCATTCCAGCCATAAGAGCGCCTCCGGCGAGAAGCCATCGACGGGACGGTGCTGAGCCGAGTCGGTGATGCATGTAACCGGTTCCATCAAATTTCGCGCAGGACTTAACGGCCATGCTGGGCCGCGCCTACCCCGAAGTGATCACAACCGGTTGCGGCCGATCAGCCCTCGACGTCGGCGTCAGGACGGTCATGCCCGTCCGCCCGTTCGGTGATCCAGCGCCCGTTGGTGTCTTCATACTCGATGAAGGCGTCCTCATCCGACACCTTTTGCTCGCGCGACACGGCCACGGCGGCGGCGCGGGCCGAGTCGTGGTCGGGGTAGGTCTCGGAATAGGTGTCCCCAAGTTTGTAGGCCCAGCCTCCGTCGTGTTCGACGATGCGATAGGTGATCTGGACCATGGCGGGACTCCGGGCCGGGGGAGGGATGTTTGACGTCGCGACAGCCAACGCGGCCGTAACGATGCGGTTGCGGGAACGCACGTTGGCGCACTTGGGTCGCCTACCTTGACCGCAGACGCGCCGGTGTCGAGCCTGCGGCTGTGGATGAAGTAATTTTCGGACGTGCGCATCCGCAACGCGGAACGGCGCCGACTACGGAATGAATAGCGCGGAGGACGGCCTTCGCCAGTGGGGATGACGACGATGGAAAACTTCTTCTACCAGTTCTGGTGGCTGCTCTTCCCGATCGGCTTCATGCTGGCGGGGGCGTTCAACAGCCTGCTCGGCTACCGGCGTCAGCGCGACGCGCTGAACCTGCTCAAGACCTATGCCGAAAAGGGGCAGGAGCCGCCGGAGGCGCTGCTGAAGGTGCTGCAGCGTCCGCTGGACGAGGACGGCTGGGACGGCAAATCGCCCGGCAATCGCCAGCCGACCAACTACTGGTCGCTGTTCGGCCTGTTCACTGCCCTGAGCATCGGCTTCTTCGGGGCCTCCTATCTGACCAATATGGATGGCGACAGCGGCGCCTTCACGGTGGTGTCCTTCGTCATGGGCGCGGTGGCGATCTGGGCTCTGATCAGCGCCCTGACCTGTCGCCGGAATCGTTGAGGGGGCGAGCCGGGGGGACATTGAACCGTGCAGCACGCCATGACCGACGCCGAACTGGTGAGCCGCGCGCTCGCCGGTTCGGACGCGGCCTTCTCGCGGCTTGTCGAGCGGCATCAGGCGGCGGTGCGGGCCTTCCTGCGCCGCTTCCTGGGCAGCGGCTGGGCCGAGGCGGACGATGTGGCCCAGGAGGCCTTTGTCGCCGGCTGGGCGTCGTTGCGCAGCCTCAAGGACCCGGCGGGCGTACGATCCTGGCTCTGCGGGATCGCCTGGCGCAAGGCGCAGGACCGGATCCGCAGCGCCCGGCGCGGCGCGGCGCGCGACTCGGGCTGGCTGGAGGCGGTCGAGACGCCGGCGGGCATATCGGCGGAGGAGAAGATGGCCCTCCAGGCCGCCATGGCCGAACTGCCGGCGGACGTGCGCGCCTGCGTGGCCCTGTGTCTGGGCGACGGCTGGTCGCATGGCGAGGCCTCGGAGGCGCTGGGCTTGCCTCTGGGCACGGTGAAGTCCCATGTTGCGCGCGGACGGGCGCGCCTGCTGAAAGCGCTCGGAGGTCCCGATGACGCCTGAACAGAAACTCGCAACCCTGTTCGCCGCCGAGGCTCCACCCCGGCGCGACTATGCGTTCGAGGTCGAGGTGGCGGGGCGGATCGCACGGCGCCGCGCCTGGATGACGGTCGCGGCCCTGCTGCCGTGGGCCGTCGTGACCGGCCTGGTCCTATGGGTCCTGCATCCGTTGCTGGAGACCGTGTCGTGGGAACTGGTCCCGCTGATCCAGCCGGTGGCCTTCATCCTCGCCGGCGCCGTGGTCGCCGGGAGCGTCGGCCTGTGGTTGACCGGCGCGCTTCAGCGCACGGTGACGGTCGCCGCCACGCCGAAGTGATCTGACGGATACTCTCCGTTCACCGGCGTATTCCCCAACACTGACCATGCGCCGGGCGCGAAATGCGCCGCCTCGACGAAGATGTGGTCGATCACCCGGTTCGGATGGCCCTTGGCCGGATTGAGGGTCGTCGGGACCACGCCGCGGGGCAGGGCGCTGAAGAAGCGGTCGCCGGTCAGCACGTTCAGCCCGGCGTCCTCCTGCACGGCGTTGAAGTCGCCCATGACGATCAGCGGCGTCCCGTCGTGCGGCAGCCAGCCCAGCAGGTCGCCGATCTGGCGCGCCCGGACCGCCTGGGCGTCTGCCTGCCAGGCCAGATGGGTGTCGACGATGTCGATGGTCTTGCCGTCCAGATCGACCCGCACCCGCAGGGCGGTGCGGTAGTCGTCCAGCGGTTCCAGCTTCCGCGAATCATGCGCCAGCACCGGCAGGCGGCTGAGGATGGCGTTGCCGTAGCGACGCGGGGCGCCTTCCGCGTCGGTGGAGACGAAATGCATTTCGTAGCCGCCCAGGGCGTCGGCCAACGTCCGGGCCTGGTTGGGCAGGCCGACGTTGGCGTCCTCCAGCACCTCCTGCAGGGCGATGACGTCAGGGTCGGCGGCGCGGATGGCCTCGATCAGCAGGGGCTGCCGGGCGGCCCAGTCGCCCTGATTGTGCCAGATGTTGAAGGTGACCAGCTTCAGCGGGCGCGATGCGCCGGGGGCGGGCAGGGTGGCGCAGCCCGTGACGGCCGCCGCGGCCGGAACGGCGGCCAGTCCGGCCAGCAGGGTGCGACGGTCGATCATGGCGAATCCTCTCCCTTTTGCGGCCTTGTAACCGGTTTCATGAGCCTTACGAAAGTTTCACCCGAAACTTCGCATCTGTAGGAGCTTCCCGGCGCCTCTTGTTCTCAGAAGGCCGAAACGTCACGCTTCGGTCCACAAGGATTAAAGGGGATATTCGATGGAAGACTTCATTCCGATCTTCGCGATCTTCGCCGTCTTCGGCACGCTGACCGCCATCGTCGTGGGTCCGACCTGGCTCAGGAGCCGTGAGCGTCGCGAGATGCAGGAGACCCTGCGCCACGCGATCGACAAGGGGCAGGACATGCCGCCCGAAGTCATCGAGGCGATGACCAAGGACGTCTCGAAGAACCTGCCGTCGCGCACCAAGGACATTCGCCGCGGCATCATCTGGCTGGCCGTCGGCATCGGCATCGCCGCCTTCGGCGCGATCACTGGAGGCGGCTTCGGCGACGACTGGGACGGCAATCACTTTGATACGGGCATGCTGGGCATCTCCGCCATCCCGATCACCATCGGCCTGGCCTTCATCGCCCTGAGCTTCTTCAACAAGAACAGGGACTGATCCGGCTCGGGACGGGGGAAAACACATGGCCCAAGCCCTGGTCGACCGACATGACGTCGAGCTCGCCGCCCTCGCGGCGGCGGGCGGGCGTCAGGAGTTCGGCGAACTCGTTCGCCGGCACGGCTCCGCCGTCCGCGCCCTGCTGCGCCGGATGGGGGCTCAGCCCTCGCTGGCGGACGACGTGGCGCAGGACGCCTTCATTCAGGCCTTCGAACGCTGTTCGGAGTTTCGCGGCGACGGCACCTTCGCCGCCTGGGTGAAGCGGATCGCGGCGCGCCTCTACCTCAAGCGTGTCGCCAAGGAGGCCCGGTATGTCGCTGAACTTGAAACGGAAGAGACCGTCACTGCGCCCGATCCGGGAGGCCTGATGGACCTCGACGAAGCCCTCAAGACCCTGAGCGAGCCGGAACGGTTGTGCGTCTCCCTGTGCCACGGCGCGGGAATGGCCCATCCGGAGATCGCGACGGCCCTGAATTTGCCACTCGGTACGGTGAAGTCTCATGTCAAACGTGGTCTGGATAAACTCCGCGCGCGGCTCCAACCCGCTCAAACCCTGGGGAGAACACAGCATGTCGGCTGATGAGTTCGATCCCGCGATCGAGCGTCTGTTCGCCCGGACGCCGACGATGCCTGACGCCGCTCTGTTCACGGCCCAGGTGGAACAACGGATGCAGAAGGGCTCGCGCCTGCGGGTCGTCGTCCTGGGCCTGGCCGGCCTGGTCGGCGCCGTGGTGGCCGTTCGCGAAGTGGTCTCGGTCAACGTCAATCTGGGCGAAGGCGGCGGCTCGGCGGCGACCGGCATGCAGGGACTTGAGGCGGTCTCCTTCAACGCCCAGACGGCGATCCAGTCCGGCCTCGACCAGGCCGGCCTCGGCAATCTGGCGTTCGGCTCCATGAGCGGCATGCAGATGTTCTGGATCGCCGCCGGGGCCCTGATCGCCGCGGCCGCCGCGGGCGTGGTTCGTCTGTCGCAGGAAGTGTGACGTGACGGTTCCGCTCGGGGAGCCTATCTAGGGGCTCCCCGAACCGGAGCCTCTCCCATGTCCAGCCAGAAGCAGGAAAACGTCCGCCGCCTCGCCGCGCCGGACATCCGGGCCCGCAAGGGCGGCGAGCCGCTGGTCTGCCTGACCGCCTACGACGCCCCGACCGCGGAAATCCTCGACGCCCACTGCGACGTCCTGCTGGTCGGCGACAGCGTCGGCATGGTGGTCCACGGCATGCCCAACACCGTCGGCGTCACGCTGGAGATGATGATCCTGCACGGCCAGGCGGTCATGCGCGGCTCGAAGCGGGCCATGGTCGTCATCGACATGCCGTTCGGCAGCTATGAGGGCGCCAAGGAGCAGGCCTACGAGAACTGCGCCCGCGTCATGAAGGAAACGGGCGCCCAGGGCGTGAAGCTGGAAAGCGGACCCACGGTGGCGGAGACCATCGCCTATCTGGTCCAGCGCGGCATTCCGGTGATGGGCCACGTCGGCCTGCGGCCCCAGGCCGTGCTGACCGACGGCGCCTTCAAGGCCAAGGGCAAGACCGAGGAGGAGCGCCTGCGGGTGATCGCCGAGGCCGAGGCCACCGCCGACGCCGGGGCCTTCGCCGTGGTCATCGAGGGCGTGGCCGAAGGGCTGGCCCGCGACATCACCGAAGCCATCGACAAGCCCACCATCGGGATCGGCGCCTCGGCGGCCTGCGACGGTCAGATCCTCGTCGTGCCCGACATGCTGGGCCTGTTCGACTGGACGCCGAAATTCGTCCGCCGCTACGCCGATCTGCGCGGCGAGATCGACCGCGCTGTCGAGGCCTATGCGAAGGACGTCCGGACCCGCCGTTTTCCTGCCGAAGTCGAGACCTACTTCTCGAAAAAGCCGGTTTCGCAGTGAAGGCTGCGTTGCGGGGGCCGTGCTGACCCTCTAGGGTCCGGCCGGATTGAAATTCAACGGCTCTGATCGCCGTTTTCTGGGGGCGACTGTTCCGTGTCTGATGTCTTCGAGCAGGTCGAGGAGGAGCTTCGCTCCGAACGCTACAAGCGTCTCGCCCGCACCTGGCTGCCCGTCGTGGGCGGCGTTCTTCTGGTCGCCCTGATCGCCGCCCTGTCCTGGTGGGGCTGGCAGTCGATGGAAACGTCCAAGGCCGACAAGGCCTCGGTCGCCTATGAGCGCGGCCTCGAAGCCATGCAGGCCAACAACCCGGTCGGCGCCGACGCCGCCTTCGCCCAGGCGGCGAAGGAGGGCAATGGAGCCTACAAGGGCCTGGCCCTGCAGCACCGGGCGGGCATCGCCCTGGACGCCGGCCGCGACGCCGAGGCCCTGACCCTCATGGA
>NZ_JAHFPF010000154.1 GCF_023259385.1 Brevundimonas sp.
CCGGGCGATGTAGTCGTAGGTCTCCGGCAGCTCCTTGTCGGTGTCGTGGAAAATATATTCCACATCGGGCACGCGATCCCGGAGATAGATGGCCAGGGCGGCGCTGTCCTTGCCGCCTGAGAGGCTCAGGATGTGGCGCGGCGGTTCGCCGCCGGCCGCGAGCAGGTGGTCGTAACGGCCGCTCATGCGCGTCGGGCCTCCGTCTTTTCGTCGGTCGTCTGGTCGGACGCCGCCGGGAGATCCTCCCACAGCAGCCGCGCCAGGATTTGAAGCCGCTCGGCCTTGCTCTTCTTGTTCAGTTGCTGGCCGATCTCCTCGACCAGCCGTTCCGAGGCCTGGCTCAGCTTCGCGCTCTGGACGACCAGCCCGCGATCATCGCCCGAGGCCTGGGTCAGCTTGACCAGGACCGCGTCCTTGTCCCCCTTGAGGGCCCCGTTCTCGAACGCGGCGGTCTCGACGCGATGGAACAGCTGGCTGACGCCGGCCAGCTCCTCCAGACAGCGCTGTTCGTCGGCCGCATTCCAGCGCGCCGGCGGCTTGGCGATCAGGAAGCTGGCCAGGGCTTCCGCCCAAGCCTCGTCGGAGGTGTTGGCGTCTCTCAGCCGCAGGGCGAAGGTCCTCAGCTTGGGCAGCGAGGCCGTCGCCGCGACGCGCGACGCGCGCTGCGCCAGGGCCAGCCGATCGAACACCGCGTCGTCCTGGCCGATCGCGGCCGAGGTCGTCTCGATGATCCGCGTGAGCAGCTTCGGATAGTCGGTCCGCATATCCTCGATCGCCGCTTCCAGGCGGCTGACGAAGACCTTCGCCTGATCCGCGTTTCCGCTTCCATCGGTCGCGAAGGGCTCAACCTCGCAGGCGATCGGGAGGTCCCGGAACAGCATGGTGGCCGGCTCGGTCGCGCTGAGGAGCACATCCCGGACCCTGACCGAGCGGGGCTGAAGGTTGCCGGCCTTGCGGGTGTATTCCTGAAGCTTGGCTGCAAACCGCGCCAGCGGCTGCACGACATCGAGAATCTGGGGATCGCGCGCGCTCTGCGGATCGGCGAAGGCCGACGCCAGACGCGCGAAGACCTCGGCGCGGACGCCTTCCACGCGGCACTGCTGGAGGTCGAACGTCTCGGCCCCCTTGATCAGGCGTACGAAATCGGCGCCGCCGAAGGAGGATCGGAACGTCCCGTTCTCATAGACCGCCAGCTCGTGCAGGCGCAGCTTCATGATCACGGCGAGCAGCAACGGCGCCACGCCGGCGCGCACGCCGAACGGCCGCTTCGCCAGCGCGTCGAAGATGTGCTGGACGTTCACCTTCGCGCCGTCGGACGCATCGAGAATCCGTTCGATCTCCACGAGGGCCGGCCGCAGTCTCAACGGATCCTCGGCCGGCGGAAGGGTCAGGGCCAGGCCGGCCAGCGTCGATTGCTGCAGGCCGCCCGCCTGGACGACGGACAGGAACATCGACTTTTCCGGGGGCGCCTTGTCGGCGTCGATGCCGAAACAGGGTTGGTCGGAGGCGTCGAACAGGCCCTCGATCAGGCGCATGCGGGCCGCCGCGGCCGGGCTGCTCAGCATCTTCCGGTTCAGCAGCTCGTTGGAAATCCGCGGCGCATCCTCGTAGAGGGCGTCGCAAATCGTCGAGAGCTGGAACGACAGGCCCCGGTCGGTTGACAGGTCCTCGCCCTTCCAGCGCCACTGCAAGGGGGTCGATCCGCGATCCCGCAACGCCGCAGTGATCCCGAGGGCGAGATCCAGGGCCCGACGGCCGGCGGCCAGTTCGCGGGAGACCTCCGCGGCGGCATAGGCGTCGTTGACGAGTTCCGGCGTGTGGTCGGCGACCCAGCGCCAGCTCATCAGATCCTTCACGTCACCGAGCAGGGCGGCGAGCGGCCTGGTCACCCCGATGACCACATCCTGCCGGGCGGCCAGGTCGGCCGATTCCGCGAGTTGCAAGGCCCGCGCCTGATCGGCCGGCGTGTCCGCAAGGGCGACGACGACGAGGCCGTCCGCGAGCGTGGGTTTGGTGACGACCTGAACCAGGCGGTCGACCGGCGCATAGCGAACCTCGAAGAACCGCATCGTCCCCCGATCGATGTAGTGCCGCCGCGCCAGCAGCGGCTCGTGCTCGAGGAACCCGATGAGGTTTTCGCTGACCGCCTCCAGGTCGCCGACGGCGCGCGCGGCGTCTTCCAGCGCCGCATGGAGATTCACGCTGGTGTTGGGCCAGAGCCGGTAGCCGCCGACCTTGCCGCGCTTGAACAGGAGTCCGCGGTCCAGGAGAGTGGCGATCGCGGCGTTGACGTCGCGCGTCGTCGCTGGCGTCAGGCAGGCGCGGAGTGCGGTGTCCGTCGCCAGCAGTTCGGGAAAGTCCAGCAGGCTGAGGAGGGCCGTGACCTTGAGCGCGCGCACTTCCAGGTCGTCCAGATCATGCGCCGTGTCGACGGTGGCCGCGATCCTCAACCAGTTCGACTGATAGCTGTTCCCCTCCAGCCGGTGTCCGAAGACGGCGCGGACATAGTCGTAGAACTCGGGCAGGCCGTACCAGACCGTCCGGCCCGCCGGCCGTTCGGCGAAGGTCTGAAGGCCGAAGGGCTCCGACGACAGCAGGAAGCCGAACAGCGAGCGCTCGTGCTGGCCGAAGCGCGAGAAGAACCGCACCAGCGGCGGCAGCAAGGTCGGATGCAGCGGATAGAGCTGCGCCGTTTCCAGGTTCAGGGCTGCGCTCGTGGCGCCGCTCATCCATCCCATGGTCGCGGTCGCGGCCGCAGTTTCGCGGGCGGCCTCCTGGACCTCCTTGTCGAGGGCGTCGGTCCTGACCCCCAGAGCGCCCGAAACGAGCGCCGCCGTATGGGCCATGGGCTGGTCCAGGACGATCTCCTCGAACCGCCCCGCGACCTTGTCCCACTCGTGTCGCGCGACGGTCGGCAGACGCTCCGCATAGGCCTGGAAGCCCTGATGGAGCAGGCCGACCAGGAAGAAGGGCGTCTCGCCGCTGCGGGTCGCGGTCTGGGCCAGGCGCTGAAGAAGATAGACGTCTTCACGGTCCGGCTCTCCGGCGGCGTACTCGAGCAATTTGCCGAGTTCGTCGATCACCAGAAGGACCCCGGCCCCGTCTTCCGCCGCAAGGGCGCGAACCCCGTCCAGCAACTCCACGACGGCGTCGGCGTCCGGATGGAGCTGGACCGTCCTGGCTTGGGCGGCGAGCGTCGTCCACTTCCCCGCGGCCCTTCGCGGCCGGCGTCGCTCGAGGCCTTCGCCGATCCCACGCGCCAGGGCGACAGCCATGCTCTCACGGGCGCCGGTGACCAGAAGTGGCCACAGCGCCGGACTCTCGGCGTCGGCGGCCCAGCCCATCCTTTCCGCCATCACCTCGGCCCGCTCGCTCGGCGCGCCGCTCAGAAGATGGGCCAGCACGACGGCGAAAGAGGATTTGCCGACGCCATAGTCGCCGGTGATCCGCCAGGCCCGTTGGCGGGAGCCAGGCGCGACGCCCTTGGCCACGCGCTGGAAGGCCGCGGCCATGGCGGGGGTGACGATGTAGTTCTCGAGGGCTTGGGGATCGTCGTAGTCGCGCTCGAGCTGGACCGACCGCATGAAACGGCTCGGGATGTCGAAAAGGTCAGCGATGTTCGGCGGGGGCGGCTTAGGCATGGTCGGGGTTCCGGCCGTAAACGGTGTCGAGCGTGAGTGGGGCCACGTCCCTTCGGAGCGTCAACAGGCCCTGCACGGCGGACGGCTGATAGCTATAGGGAAGTTCGTGACGACGCTCGCCCTTTTCTTCCAACCGGGCCCGGACGTCGTCTTCGGTCAGCTTGAAAACCTGGCCGGGAGAGCCCTGACCGACCGTGACCTCGCGCAGCGACAGGGTGTCGTCATTGCGGTCCAGGCGCGTCCAGAAATCCATCAGGCAGTAGTCGAACAGGGCGCCGGTGATGTCGGGCTTGGCCTCCCTGCGGAAGCCGAAGACGGTTTCGAACCGCCCTCCCTCCCCGCGCCGCTCGCCGACGGGCACGAGCAGATTGAGGTCCACCAACGGACCATCGAGCGAATCCTCGACCGACCCGCCACCGCGGCTCGGGACGTAGGTGTGCAGGAAGACGTCCAGGTGCTGGCCGAGCGTGGTTTCGGAATGGCTGGCCCCGAGCTTGCGAGACTCCGCCTGGAAGCCGGCCAGGGCTTCGCTCCGGGAGAACTCCGGTCGCGGCCAGCGACTGAACAGATAGTCCCAGGCGAACAGGGGACGCTCGCGCTTCGACGCCAGCGTCCAGTGAAGGAGCCAGAGGGTGCGGACATCCTCGATATAGGGATCCAGCCCATCCGGGTCGAAGATGCGTTTGCCGAAGTCCGTCAGCTCGAATCCACGGCCACGGTCGGGGGCTGCGGCCATGCCGGTCGCCTCGATCCAGAACCGAAGCGATCGGACCATGTTCTTGCCGATCCCGAGGATCTCCATGGCCCGTTCCTCGTCGCCGAAGAGACCGGGATCGGCCGAGAGCCCCCGATACGCCTTGGGCAGCCAGGCGTAACGAAGCGCGAAGCTCTCGTGGCCGGAGAACCTCGGCAGCGGGGCGGGCGCCTCGGCGTCCTGGATGGCTTCGGCGATCATGCGGCGGACTCGATGGGGCTCTGGAATTGACGGACGACCTGGATGATCAGGGCGGCGGCCAGCGAGATTTCCGGGGCGGTGGTGGTCCGTCCCAGGCTGATGCGCAGGGCGCTGTCCTGCCGCCAGGGTTCGATGTCCATCGCCTGCAGCACGTGCGACGGGGCGTCGACGCCCGCCATACAGGCCGCGCCGGTCGAGATGGCGACGACGTCCCTCAGATTGGCGACGATGATGTCGTTCTGCACGCCGGGAATGGAGATGTGGAGGTTGTTCGACAGACGGGCGTCGATATCGCCATTCACGACCAGGCCAGGCAGGGCGTCCTGCAGCATCACCTGCATCCGGTCGCGCAGGTCCGAAATCCGGATCTCATCGTCCGCCATCTCCAGCACACGCAGCCGGCACGCCTCGCCCAGACCGGCGATGCCGGGAACATTGGGCGTCGAATTGTGGAAGGCGTAGCGTCGCGGCGGCGGGGCCTCGCCCAGATCGGGCCCGATCAGGGCGCCGACGCCCTTGGGGCCGTAGAGTTTGTGTCCGCTGAGCACCAGGTAGTCGTAGCCGCTCTCGGCCACAGACAGCGGAATCCGGCCGGCCGCCTGGGTGGCGTCCACCAGGACTTCGGCGCCGGCCTGACGGGCCAGGCCGGCGGCCTCGGCGAAGGGCTGGATGGTCCCGACCTCGTTGTTGGCGGCCATCAGGCAGAACAGATCGACATCGGCCTTCAATGCGGCGCGCACGGTGTCCACCGAGACACGGCCGTTGGCGTCGACGGGCATCCAGACGATGCGGTAACGACCGTCCCGCTCACCCGCCAGAAGTTCCTCGATCAGCGCCGGATGCTCGATGCGGGAGGCCGCGACCAGGAGCGGCGCCTGACGGCGGCGGTCGCAGGCGTAGGCCAGCGCCATCCGCAGCGCTTCCGAGGCCCCGGAGGTGAAGCGCACATCGTCGGCCTGGCCGTCGACCAGGGCTGCGACAGCGGCGGCCGCGCCGCGGACGACCATGGCGGCTTCCTGGCCGTAGGCATGCTGCGCGCTGTTGGGATTTCCAAACTGTTCGGTCATGACGCGCGCCATCACCTGGACGACGCGGGGATCGACCGGCGTGGTCGCGTGGTGATCCAGATAGATGCGGGTCAGGCCGGGCGAGTCTGACGGGATGTCGGCGGCGACGTCGGTCATGTCCTCTCCCTCGCGCGATTCTCGGCCTCGCCGAGCAGCTGTACCAGCCTCGCCTCCGGCGCGATGACGAACTCGCCGCCGATCGACCACTGTTGGGCGTCCGCGGTGTCGAGAAGCGACCGCTCCGCCCGATGAGCCTCTCCGGCGCTGTCAAACACGACCGTATCGATGACGGTCCATGACAGGTTGGAGGTCGGAGGGAAGCCGGCGCTGAGCTGGGCGACCCGTCGTGCGATCTCGTTGGTGCGGCCGATCTTGGCCACGACCCACGGAGGGTCGACCCGCCTTGGCGCGAACAACGCCTGAACCGGACCTTCCAGACGCAACAGATAGAGGACCGTCTCGCCGTCCATGCGTTCGCCGGACACGGGGCCGAAGCTGGGCGCCGGGCCGTGCGAACTGCGGGGGAACGCCTCGACGCCGGCCGTCTGCGGGTCCGCCACGATCCGAGCCTTTCGCGCCGCCAGCGCGTCGGGATCACTCGCCAGCTCGCCCCACACAAGGGCGTCGATCGCCACCGGCCGAAGGCCCTTCAGCCCTCGTTTGACCCACTCCGGATCCTGCTGGGCCATGGCCTTGAGCTTCATCGCCACCCCCTCGGGGTTGCGGTAGGTCGCCGCTGGCGTGACGCCCCGCTCGCGCCCCAGGCGGCGCAGGATGTCGGACGCCTCGATCACGGCCGGATGGTTGGGCGCCGCGCATCCCACGCGCAGATACAGGTCCAGCAAAAGGACGGTTTCGTCGTAGTTCCACGCGGGATTCTGGCGCGGTCTTGCGACCAACACCTCCCCGCCTTCCTTCGCGCTCGCCGTCTGGTTACCCATGACCACTCTTGTAGTAGAGTCGGGCGACGCCGTCCGTCGTTGATTTGGGTCGAACCGATATGGCCGTGAGCGAGACCGAGATCTATCAGCAGCAGTGCGCCGAGTTTCGCGCCCTCAACGCCGTGTTCTGGCAAATCCCCCTGATCATGATGACGTTGAACGGCGGGCTATGGTTCGCCCTGGCCAGCCTGGAGCTCACCGATACCGGGCAGCGGTTCATCCTGGTCTTCGCCGCCGTGGCCAATGTTGTCTTCATCGTCGCGTTGATCCGGCTCCGGCTCCTCATGAGCGCACTCCTCGCCCGCATCCACGCCGTCGAGGGTGCGATGACCGCGCCGCTGGCCAAGATCACGGTCGTCGCCTTTTGCGGCCTCCTGCTTCTGGCGGCGCTGGGCGCCGTCCTCGCGGCGCTCAATCCCGGCGCGGTGCTCGCCACGACGGCCAAGCCGTCCCCCGTGGTCGTCTGCGTCGACGATGGCCAGACAGCCGTCGCCGCCCGAACCCTGACCTGCACGCCGGCGGCTCCGGGATGAACCTCGTTTCGGCGCATTATGCCGACGCCGCCGCACGATTGAAGGATCGCTACGCCTCCATGCGCTTCGAGGACGTCCACGGTCCGCTTCTGCCCTACCTGCCGGTGCCCGGCGCATGGGTGGCGGATATTGGAGCGGGATCAGGCCGGGACGCCGAAGCCCTCGCCGAGCGGGGCTACAGGGTTGCAGCGGTCGAGCCGTCCGCCGCCATGCGGCGACACGCCGGCCTGATGGACGCCCGCAAAGGCGTTCGCTGGTTCGATGACCGATTGCCGGACCTGGCGGATCTCCGGGAAACCGGCATCCTGTTCAAGTTCATCCTTTGCTCGGCGGTCCTGATGCACGTGGCTCCGGACGATCTGGAATGCGCATTCCAGTCGCTCGCCGATCTCACGGCCCCCGGTGGCCATCTGGCCGTCAGCCTTCGGAGTCCCCGCGGCGACGATCGTCCGGGCGTGTATTCAGAGCATTCGCCGCCGTCGATCCTTGCCGCGGCTGAAGGCGCCGGCCTCCGCCTAGTCGAACAAGGGACGTCAAGGGACGCCTTGTCCCGAGAGGACATCGCATGGCGTTGGTCTGTGTTTGCTCGGCGACAGCCCGGTGAGGTATTCGAGAACTAGCCAACAGCAGCTTAAAGCTGCTTGGGGACTAGCAAGTTGTGCAAATCTTGGGACGAAATTAGATGCCGACGCACTGGTTTTAGACCCGCGCGCCCGAGAAGCGGACCTGCCGGAAGTCGCCAATGAATCAAAACCGGTCTCAACGAGCAAGCTCCCCACCCCGCCCCGCCACGACCTGCGCCAGCCCATTCGCCATCGGCTCCAGCGCAATCCGGCTCCCTACCCTCGCGCTCTCGCCCGCCCTCACCCGCGCATAGTGCTCGATCCCACCCGCATCCCGCACGACCACGAACGGCGACGTCCCCGCTTCGTCGTGAAACCCCGTCTTGACCACCACCCCGCGCACCCGCTCCGTCCCCAGCGGCCGCACCTCCCTCGCTCCCTCCAGCCGTCGCTGGTTCAGCGTCCGGATGATGTCGCGCCGTGCCTGTAGCGTCCGCAGCTTCGTCTCCATCTCCCCGTCCAGCCGGTAGCGCCGCCCCGTCCGAACCGCGAGCCCCAGCCCCTCCAGGTGCCGCAACCGTCCCCGGGTCAGCGCCGCCCAGGCGTCGTTCACCCCCACGCCGTCCTCGACCGTCCCGTTCACGTCCACCGCCGAAAGCAGCCGCCGATCGAACCCCGTGAACCGGTCCGCCTCCG
>NZ_JAHFPF010000155.1 GCF_023259385.1 Brevundimonas sp.
CCGGGCTCCATCACCCCGCACACCAAGTTCCTGGCCGAAGCCTACATCCTGACCAAGGAAGAAGGCGGTCGTCACACGCCGTTCTTCACGAACTATCGCCCGCAGTTCTACTTCCGCACGACGGACGTGACCGGCATCGTTCACCTGAAGGAAGGCGTCGAGATGATCATGCCGGGCGACAACGCCGAGCTGAACGTCGAGCTGATCACCCCGATCGCCATGGACCAGGGCCTGCGCTTCGCCATCCGTGAAGGCGGCCGCACCGTCGGCGCCGGCGTCGTCGCCAAGATCATCGAGTAATCGACGGTCTGACGATCTGAACTGAAGAGCCCCGCCGGAGCGATCCGGCGGGGCTTTTCTTTTGCGCTTCCGAAGGATGATCCGATGCCGGTGCTATATTCGCTTCCTGATTTCCTGAGTGGCGTCGTGACGCGAGAGCAGTACGTCCGCTGGCTCCACCGCAAGGCCCAGGCCCACGTGATCCGGGACCGCAAGCGCGTGACCTGGCCCGTCACCGTCAGCGCCTACAAGACGGCCATCCACGCCGCGGTCGTGGCGTCGGGCGGACTGGATCACTATACGGGCGAGCCCCTGAACTGGGCTCAGATAAGCACCTATGACAATGCGGCTTCAAAGGCGGGGCGGTCCGCCTACAAGGCCGGATTTGCGCTGCTTCCCTCAGTCGATCACGTCAGCGGCGACGGCGACGGCTATGACTTCGTCATCTGCGGCTGGCGCACCAATGACAGCAAGCACGACATGAGCCTTGCGGACTTTGTCGCCCTCTGCCGCCGCGTCGTGGCGAGGCACGGACATCTTTCTCCGGCCTAGACGAACCGCACCTCGACCCCCGGCTTCACCGCCGCCGCCAGCTGCCAGGCGTCCCAGTTGGTCAGGCGGACGCAGCCGTGCGAGGCCGTCTTGCCGATCTTCTCCGGATCCGGCGTGCCATGGATGCCGTAGCTGGGCTTGTTCAGGTCGATCCAGACCACGCCGACCGGATTGTTGGGTCCGGCGGGGACGACGATCTTGCGGTCGCCGGGGCCGTAGCTGAGCTTGGCCGGGTCGTAGGTGTAGTCCGGGTTACTGGCGACGCCGTTGACCCGGACCGTGCCGCTGGGGGTCGGATTGTCGCCGCTGCCGATGGTGGCGGGATAGAAGGCCAGCAGGCGGCCGTCGGCGGCGAAGGCCCTCACCGAACCCTCGGCCTTGTCGACCACGATGTGATCCACTTCGGCGGGCAGGGGCGCGGCGCCGATGGCGGGCACCATGATGCGCTGGCCCGCCCGGCGGAAGTCGACGCCCGGGTTCAGGCCCTGCAGCAGGGTCTCGGAAATATGGAAATGCTCGGCGAGGCGCTCCCGCGGGCTGGAATAGTGAACACCCCTGGCCGCCTGTTCGGCCAGTTCGCCGGGCGGCGGGCTGAAGGGACCCGCCGCGTCGGCGGCGCTGAGGGTGTAGGTGGTCATGGCCGGGGCGCCGTCCGCCTGGGTCAGTTTCGCCATCAGTTCGGCGTCGATGGCGTCGCCCTGCATTCCGGCGGCCTTGCGGTAGGCCGCCACCGCCTGGCGCAGGTTGGAGCCCGCCAGACCGTCGATGACGCCGGGAGAGAAGGTCGAGCGGTCCAGCAGGACCTGCAGCCGCACCAGGGCCGGATCGGGCGGAACCACGGCGCCGGGCGCGGGCGCCTGGGCCGGCGGAGCGGCGACCACGGGCGTCGTGATCCGGGCCTCGTCGATCTGGTTCGCGGTGAGGACGGGCGCGCCCGCCTGGGCCGCCGCGGGGGCGTCGGCGGGACGGTCGGGCTGGCCGCAGGCGGCGAGGGCGAGCAGGCTGGTCGAGGCGAGGATCAGGCGAAAGGACATGCGGTTCCGGTACGTTGCAGGTCTGAAGCCAACCCGCCCCGGCGGGGCTTGTTCCCGAACGCGGGTCGCCGGGTCAGAGCAACCGGGGCGCCAGGCCTTCCGCGGTCACCTCGGCCCAGCAGGCGTAGCCGGCGTCATTGAGGTGCAGGTCGTCCGGACCGACGCCGCCGCGCTCCAGTCCGGACCAGCCGGCCATGGCGTCGAAGCGGCGCAGCACGGCGTAGCCGCCCTTGCGGCCCTCCTCGGCGATCCGGCGGGCCATCTCGCCGAGCGCCGGATTGCGGCCCCGGAACGACATGTTGCGGGTGTCCTCCGGCAGGCGCTGCGGGTCGATCAGCAGCACATCGACATCGGCGGCCCGCAGCACCGCCTCGCCCCGGTGGAAGTCGGCGAAGACATCGTCGACCATCCGGTCGCGCAGCACGTCATTGGTGCCCAACTGCCAGATGACCAGGTCGACGCGGCCGGCGGCCAGTTCGCGCTCCAGCCGGTTGGCCGTCTCCCGGGCCGTCTCGCCGCCGATGCCCCGGTTGATCACCGTCACGTCCACGCCGGGCATGCGCCGCTCCAGCCCGCGTTCCAGCAGGGGGGCGAAGCCGAGTTCGCGGCGGCTGGCGCCGACGCCCTCGATGGAGGACGAGCCGACCGCGAGAATGGTCAGGCGGCCGGCACGGACCGCGGCCCGGCTGCGCGTCAGGCCGCCGTTGTCGGCGACGAAGCCGGTCTCCAGCGGGCAGACCGCGATGGCCGGGGCGGGAACAGGCGAGGGCGCTCTCTGGGCGAGGGCGGTCGTGGGGGCGGCGAGAGCGAAGGCGGACAGAAGGACGGCTGTCTTCAAGGATTGGGCTTTCCGGTGGCGGGGTCGGTGGCGGTTTCGCCCGAGTTTGACGAGTCTCCCGAGCCCGCCGGTTCGGTGGCGGGACGCGGGGGCTGGCCGTCGCGGTCGGGGCGCTGGTTTTCGTTCTCGGTTTCGCGGCTGGGCGGGCGCTTGGGATCGGCCATGAGGCTCTCCTGAGGATGGGACAAGGTCAACGTCAATGACGCGCGGGGGGCTCCCGCGGGCAGGATTCATTAACGATGAACGCTCACCGGGCCGAAACGGGCGCCGTGGCATGACGTCTGTTGCAACGGCCCGGAAACGACGGTCCGGGGGGCGGAAGGACGGCTATGACCGGGTTCAAGGTCGACATCCTCAAGGCGAGCGAACTGGGCGAGGCCGAGTGGGCGGCGTGGCGCGCCTTCCTGGAGGCCAACCGGGCGCTGAACAGTCCCTACTTCCGGCCCAGCTTCACCCGCGTGGCCGGACAGGTCAGCCCGTACGCGGCGGTGGCTGTCTTCTCGCGGGACGGCGAGATCGCCGGCTTCTTCCCGCACCAGCGCCGCGGATCGGCGATCCAGCCGCTGGCCGCGCCGATGAACGACTATCACGGGGTCATCGCCCGCCCGGGCGAGGGCCCGACGCTGGAAGAGGTCTCGGTCCTGCTGGGCGGGGCCCGCCTGAACGTCACCGCCTGGGTCGGCGACACCCCGCTGGGCGAGGACCGGCGGACGGTGCAGGTCGAACTGGGCGACGACGGCTATGACGGCTGGTACGCCGAGCGGCGTGCGACCTTCGGCAAATTCTTCAAGGACAAGGAACGCGCCCGCCGCAGCATGGAGGCCGAACTGGGCCCGCTGCGGGTCGAGCGCGGCCTGCACGATCCCAAGCTGCTGGACTGGTTGATCGACCTGAAGCGGGATCAGTACAGGCGCACCAACCGGCACGACATCTTCGCCTGCGGTTGGACCGCCGATCTGCTGCACGCCCTGCTGCAGACCCAGGGTGAGAACGGCTTCGGCGCCTCGATGGCGGGGCTGTGGGCCGGCGACCGACTGACGGCGATCGAATTCTCGCTGCACGCGGGCGACCAGTATCATTTCTGGTTCCCCGGCTATGAGCCCTCGCTGGCGCGCTGCTCGCCCGGCATCCTGCTGAGCATGGACACCATGCGGCTGGCCGCCGCGCTGGGCTACCGCACCTTCGACTTCGGGTTCGAGGGCGAGCACTACAAGAAATACTTCTGCAACGGGGCGCACGTCGTCCGCGAGGCGATGGTCCTGAAGCCCGGTCTCGGCGCGACGGTCAGCCAGGCGGCGGTCAGGGCGCTGGATCTGGCGGGCGAGGGGCGCGGCGAGAAGCTGCGCGCCAGCGTGCGCCGCCGCTGGGCCGCGATCGAAGCCTGCGAAACCACCTCGGCCAACCGCTTCAAGGGCGCGATGCAGGCGGCGGGCGCCGCCCTTGCAAAGGCCCGTGCGTCTTCCACCAACCGCGTTCCGGCCTGAGACACCCCATGACCGAAACCCGCACCCGCTATTCCGGCCCGATCCATCAGGCCCAGGTCCATCCGCACACGCTGGTGGAGCAGGGCTTCGCCACCGACGAGTCGCTGGCGGCCATCCTGGACCGCTATCCGGCCGAGCTGTTCGACATCAACCTGTACGACTACGACGACGATGGGCAGGTCAGCCTGCGCACCGGCGCGCGCGGGCGGCTGGACGGGGCCGAGCTGCTGGCCGCGATCCAGCAGGGCCGGCTGTGGGTCAACATGCGCGAGGTCGAGACCGGCTGGCCGGAGCTATGGGCCGCCGCCCTGACCGAGTTCGGGAAGGTTCAGGGCGCCTATCCGGGGATGCGGGCGGTGAAGAACGCCGGACAGCTGATCCTGTCCTCGCCCAAGGCGCGGGTGCCCTATCATTTCGATCCGGCGGGCGTGGTCCTGTTCCACATGCGCGGCCGCAAGCGGGTCTATGTCTATCCGGGCGACGAGCAGCACCTGCCCGAGAAGAACATGGAGCAGGTGGTCGCGCGCCAGACGACCGAGGAACTGCCCTACACCCTGGCGTTCGAACAGGACGCGCAGGTGATGGACCTGGAGCCGGGGCAGGCCCTGACCTGGCCGATCTATGCGCCGCACCGGGTGGAGAACCTGGACCGGTTCTGCGTCTCCCTGTCGATGGACTTCCAGACCTGGCCGTCGCGGTTCCGCAACGGGGCGCTGTACACCAACGCCGTGCTGCGCAGCCGGGGCGCGCGGCCGCGCATGACCGACCGGATGGCGACGCCGGAGCTGGCGGCGCGCTGGGCCGCCTCGCTGGCGCTGAAACGGACCGGCGCGCTGAAGAGCCGACTGGAGCATTTCGAGCGGGATTTCGAGCCGGAGGTCGGCGTCGCCGACGGCGCGGGCGCCCTGCGCGTCTGAATTTCCAGACAGGGAAGGCTGTCCGCCTCAGGCGGGGCGGGCCTTCCGGCGGGCATTCTTACAACGGGGTCATGACCTCGTTTTAAAGTGACTTCGGCCCCGGGCGGACGCACCCTTTCCTCACATTCAGGACAGGGAGGTCCACCATGAAACTCGCAATCGCCACCGCCGTATCGGCCGTCGCCCTCGCCGCCGTGGCCGGGCCCGCCTTCGCCAAGGAGCCGAACGTCGAGATCCGCTACGCCGTGGCCCGGGTGGCCGTGGTCGTCGAGGACCGCGCCGACGTGGCCGTCGAGGTCGAACAGGGCTCGTCCCGCCTGCCGCGCGTCGAAGTGACCCGCGTCGGCGACGAAATCCGCGTCAACGGCGGCCTGCGCCGCCGCGGCGGCCTGTTCAACGGCGACAACGACGGCATCAACAACTGCAATAACGGCCCCAACGGCGGCCGCGCCGGCGAAGGCGCCTGGGCCGAGGTCCGCGGCGTCGGCCGCGTGAACGTCGCCGACGCCCCGCTGATCGTCATCCGCACGCCTCGCGACGTCAACGTGAACGCCAGCGGCGCCATCTACGGCTCGGTCGGCCGGGGCGCCCGCTCGCTGGAGCTGGGTCACGGCGGCTGCGGCCGCTGGGATGTGGCCAACGTCGACGGCTCGATGTCGCTGAGCATCGGCGGTTCGGGCGATATCCGCGCCGGGACCTCGTCCTCGCTGGAAGTGGCGATCGGCGGCTCGGGCTCGGTCACGGCCGGCGCCACCCGGGACCTGGACGTCTCGATCGGCGGTTCGGGCGACGTGACGGTCTCGCGCCTCGACGGTCCCCTGGAGGTCGCCATCGGCGGCTCCGGCGACGTGGACGTCCGCAACGGGACCTCTCCCAACGTCGAGATCAGCATCGCCGGCTCGGGCGACGTGAACTTCGGCGGTGTCGCCGGGGACGTCGAAGTCTCCATCGTCGGCGGCGGCGACGTCACCATTGCCCGCGCCACCGGCTCGATCAGCCGCTCGATCATGGGCGGAGGAGACGTGAGAATCGGCAACTGATCCTGCAGTCGCCGTAACGGGAAAGGCCCGGGGATGTGGAACCCCCCGGGCCTTTTTCCTGCCCGCCGTTCAGTCGGGCAGGGGATCCCGGACAGCAAAAGGCCCCGGCGGATCGCTCCGCCGGGGCCTTCGCTTACGCGATATCGACTAGGGAGCCTTAGAGGGCGCCCAGCAGGCCGGCGACGCCGGCGCCCGGCAGGGCGGCGCCAGCGCGGTCGCGAGCCTGGAGACCGCCGCCGAAGCTGTAGCGCAGGCCGATGGTCCAGGTGTCGATGGTGACGTCTTCGATGTCACCGCGGTTGAAGCCGGCCGCGACCGAGAACGGGGTGTTCGAGATCTCGTACTCGGCGCCCATGCCGTAGGTCCACAGGTCGGCGTCGGTGCCGACGATGTCCACCTTCGAATAGCCCAGGCCCGCGTTCAGGCGCAGGTTCGGGGTGACGTAGAAGGCGGCGTCGCCGGCCACGGTCCAGGCGTCGACGTCGATGTCGTCGGCGGTGGTGTAGGCGACCGAGCCGGTCAGGGTGGCGTTGGCCAGGTACTTCTGGACTTCGCCGCCGAACGTCCAGGCGGTTTCGTCACCGGCGTCGGCCGCGCCGACGAAGCCGCCGAAGCGCAGGTCCGAACCGGACAGGCGGGTCAGGTGAGCCGTGCCGGCGACGCCGGTGTCGTTGGCGTCGTCGTTATGAGCGACCGAACCGGCGAAGGTGGCGGTCCAGCCGGCGAAGGCGTCAACGGCGACCACGCCGTCAATGGCGTAGCTGTCGGTGTCGGCGTCGGTCGAACCGAAATCGACCGAGCTGTTCGAGTAGGAGACGCCGACCGAACCCACCGGGCCCGACTGGGCGAAGGCCGGAGCGGCGACCAGGGTGGCGGCGACGGCCGAAGCCAGCACGAGAGACTTTTTCATTTTTTGATTTCCTTATTGGGCGGCGCCGGGGGGAGGGCGCCACGGCGGCGTTGCTAACAGTCGTCCGCGTGGCGGAGCTATTACAAAAGGGTCACAAAAACAGCGCTTTGGGCCATGTGGCCGATGGGCAACGCATTGTGGCGCCGCTGTGTCTGGACTGGGGCCGAAGGCCGCGGAAGCGCCGCGAACTCGCCGACTTAGGGCGACCACGGAATTGAAAAGGGCCCCGGCGGATCGCTCCGCCGGGGCCCCGGTCTTTCAGGTCTTCAGCAGGGCTTAGAGGCCCAGGGCGAAGATGCCCGCGGCGCCGCCGACCGAACGGGTCAGGTTGGCGCCGGCGCGTTCGCGCTGCTGCAGGTCGCCGCCGAAGTTGAAGCGCACGCCCAGCGACAGGGTGTCGACGTCCAGGTCGACGTCATCCAGGGTGGTGCGGTCCCACGAAGCGAAGACGCTCATCGGGCTGCCGTTGATCTGGTACTCGGCCGCGGCGCCGTAGCTGTAGGCGTCCAGGTCGGTGCCCGAGACGTCGATCTTGCTGTAGGCGGCGTTGGCGTTCAGGCGCAGGTTCGGCAGGACGTAGTAGCCGCCGTCGACGCCCACCGACCACAGGTCGGCGTCCAGGTCGTTGATCGTGCCGTAGCTGACGGCGCCGGTCAGGGTGGCCTTGTCGAAGTACTTCTGCACTTCGGCGCCGGCGCTCAGCAGGCTGGCGCCCGGAGCGGCGTCGGAGGCGGCGATGAAGCCACCGGCGCGCAGGCCGTTGAACTCACGCGTCAGGTGCAGCTGACCCGAGAAGGTCTTGTTGTCGTCGATCGTGCCGTCGTCCCACGCCATCTTGGCGCCGAAGGTGACGGTCCAGTCGCCCTTGACCGGGCCGGCGACGACGCCGTCGATGGCGTAGCCGTCGGCTTCAAAGTCGTCGGCTTCGACCTGGTTCCAGGTGGCGCCGATCGAGCCGGTCGGAGCGGTTTGGGCCAGGGCGGGGGCGGCGGCGAAGGCCGCGACGGCGGCCGTAGCGAGGAAGAGGGTCTTCATGATGCCTACAGGTTGCTGGCAGCTGCGGGGAGTCGCGCTGCGGAGCGGCACGGCTACCAGCGCGGGAAAGAGCTTTGCCATTACAAACGCGTCACAAACCAATGGCGTACGAACCCTGTGGCGGCACGGCCACGCATTGTGGCGCGAATGCGGCGGTTTCGTCCCGGCGTCGGAAACCGGCGGTTTTCGGTGGGGCGCCTGAATGGAGACGAGCGGGAGGACCGCCGATTATGTCGGCGCGAGTCGATCAGGTTTCGCC
>NZ_JAHFPF010000156.1 GCF_023259385.1 Brevundimonas sp.
GCCGGCCTTCGCCAGCGTCATCGTGATCGCCGCCGTCAGCGTCGTCTTGCCGTGGTCAACGTGACCGATCGTGCCGATGTTGCAGTGCGGCTTGGTGCGTTCGAACTTTTCCTTGGCCATGGCCAAAACTCCTGTGGCCCGGGTCCGTCAGCGGAGGGGCGCGATGCTGATCAAAAACCTTGGAGCGGGTAGACGGAATCGAACCGACATACTCAGCTTGGAAGGCTGCTGTACTACCATTGTACTATACCCGCACGGAGACGGCCTCAGGTCCGAAAGACCCTCGACCGCCGACCCGATATGGGGTCCCGTCCGTCGTTTCGAAAGCGCGTGGTGGGGGAAGCAGGACTCGAACCTGCGAAGCTTACGCAGGGGATTTACAGTCCCCCCCCTTTGCCGCTCGGGACATTCCCCCAAACGCGCTTTTCGAACCGCCGGAACCTTCGCGACGACGGTCTTTCGACCCCCGGCGCAACAAAGTCTCTCGTGGTCTTGCGTCGCCTGCTTTAGGAGGTGCGCCAGACCCGAAAGCCCTCAGGGCTCCAAATCGGAGGGCGTCTTATAGTGTCGAGAAATCCAGAACGCAACGACCGGAAATCGGGCAAGAAAACGGCCCCTTCCGGCAAGCCCGGCGGGCGTTTCGACGGCCCGAAGGCCGCCGGCAAGGGCGGACCCGATCGCGGCGGATGGAACCCCAATCCGCCCGCGAAGACCTTCAGTGATTCCGCCCCGCGCGGTTCGCGCGCCAAGGCGGACGCCGATAATTTCGTCTGGGGCCGTCATCCCGTGCTGGCCGCCCTGGCCAATCCGGCCCGCAAGGGCATGGGCCGGCTGCTGGCCACGCCGGACCGCGCCGCCGAGATCGAGCGCGACCGTCTGGCTCCGCACGGCCACAAGGTCGAGGTGATCGAGCCGCAGGCGCTGGACCGCATGCTGCCCGCCGGCGCCGTGCACCAGGGCCTGGCCTTCAAGGTCTCGCCGCTGGAGGGCGTGGCGCTGGAGGACATCGCCGAGAACGCCTCGGGCGTCATCGTCATGCTGGACCAGCTGACCGACCCGCAGAACGTCGGCGCCATCTTCCGCTCCGCCCTGGCCTTCGGAGCCAGGGGGATCGTGGTCCAGGACCGCCATTCCCCCGCCCTGGCCGGCGCGCTGGCCAAGGCCTCCGCCGGCGCCACCGAACGCCTGCCCTGCGCCCGGGTGACCAACCTGTCGCGCGCACTCGAAAAGCTGGCCGACCTGGGCTGGCGGGCTGTCGGTCTGGACGGTTCGGCCGATCTGACGCTGGAACAGGCCCTGGACGGCCAGCCGACCGTGCTGGTCATGGGCTCCGAGGGCGACGGCGTGCGCCGGCTGGTGGCCGAACACTGCGAGGCCATGGCCAGGATCCCCATGCCGGGCGGTTTCGAGAGCCTGAACGTCTCCAACGCCGCCGCCATCGCGCTTTATGAAGCGGTACGCAAACAGGGCGGCTGACAGGATGCCGCACCGACGCTAGAGAGCGGAAATGGAATTCTTCAGCTCTCCCGAACTGGCCTCGCAGGCGACCGCCCTGGGCCAGGTGGTCATGATGGATCTGGTGCTGGCGGGCGACAACGCCGTCGCCGTCGGCCTGGCCGCCGCCGCCCTGCCGCAGGAGCAGCGCAAGAAGGCGATCCTGATCGGCCTGATCGCCGCCGTGGTCATGCGCATCGGCTTCGCCCTGATCACCGGCTGGCTGATGGGGCTGATCGGCCTGCTGCTGGCCGGCGGCCTGCTGCTGCTGTGGGTGTGCTGGAAGATGTGGCGTGAACTGCGCGAGCAGGCGACGCACGACCAGGCCGAGGCCGAGAAGGAACTCGAGCTGGCGCTGAGCATCGAGCACGGCAAGGGTCCGTCGCCCGAGGAACTGGGCCTGAAGCGCAAGACCTTCGGCGCCGCCCTGGTCCAGATCATGATCGCCGACATCACCATGTCGCTGGACAATGTGCTGGCCGTAGCCGGCGCGGCCCACGAGCATCCGTGGATCATGGTCTTCGGCCTGGTCCTGTCGATCGGCCTGATGGGCGTGGCGGCGACCTATATCGCCAAGCTGCTGCACCGCTTCCGCTGGATCGGCTACCTGGGCCTGGTCATCGTCCTGTACGTCGCGCTGCACATGATCTGGGACGGCTACCGCGCCACCGTGGTCCGCACCCTGAACCTGGCCCAGCACAACGCCGCCATCCCCGCCTTCCTGCAGATCACGCCGAAGGAGGTGGCCAAATACTGCAAGGCCGAGGAAGGCGACAAGCTGCGGATTTGCATGACCCAACCCGGGGCGACCCCGGCCGATCTGCCGCCGCCACTGACGGTTCCGGCGGCCTGAGCATGACCGCCACTCCGAAAACGCCACTGAACGCCGCCGTGCGCCAGCTGTCCTTCGCCACCAGCGTGGCGGCGGCCTTGTCGATCAGCGCCTGCGGACAACAACCGCCGCAGCAACAGGCGACCACCCGCATCTGCACCGATCCGACGGGCGCGCGGATCCCGGATCAGAACTGCCACCGCAGCGGCGGCGCGGGCGGCGGCGCTCTCTGGTATTTCGGCGCCGCGGCGCTGGCGAGCACGGCCTATGGCAAGAAGGCCTCGGGCGGCAGCTACACCGCCCCCGACCGCAGCGGCTTCGGCGCCTCGGCGCGCGGCTCCTCGGGCGGCTGATGGACCGGCTGCCGCTGGCGCCCCGGCCGGACTGGCGCGAGCGGGTCGAAGCCCTTGGCCTCGTCTGGCACACCGCCGGTGACCTGCCCTACTGGAACGAGGCCGCCTGCTACCGCTTCAGCCGCCGCGAAGTCCGCCAGATCGAGCAGGCCACCGAAGAGCTGTACGCCCTGTGCCTGGCCGCCGGTCAGCACATCATCGACCAGAACCTGTTCCACCGCTTCGGCATCCCCGACTTCGCCGTCCCCCTGATCCGCAAGGCCTGGGACGAGGAGCCGCCGGCGCTGAACCACGGCCGGTTCGACCTGGGCTACGACGGCGTCTCGCCGCCCAAGATGTTCGAGTTCAACTGCGACACCCCCACCTCCCTGCTGGAGGCCTCGGTCATCCAGTGGGACTGGCTGGAGGCGGTCTTCCCCGGCCGGGACCAGTTCAACGGCATCCATGACGCCCTGATCGCCCGCTGGGCCGAGATCGCCCCCGCCCTGCCGCAGCCGGTCCACTTCACCTGGGCCGAGGAAGGCGCGGCCGAGGACGCCGTCACCGTCGCCTATATGCGCGACGTCGCCCGCGAAGGCGGGGTCCAGAGCATCGCCCTGCCCATCGACCAGATCGAATGGACCGGCCTGCGCTTCGCCGACGCCACAGGCGCGCCGATCCGGTCCCTGTTCCACCTCTATCCGTGGGAATGGCTGATCAACGAGGAATACGGCTCGCGCATCGTCCATTCGCCGACCGTCTGGATCGAGCCGATCTGGAAGATGATCTGGTCGAACAAGGCCCTGCTGCCGATCCTGTGGGAGTTGTTTCCCCATCATCCGAACCTGCTGGAGGCCTCGTTCGAGGCCCTGCCCGGCGACCATGCGCGCAAGCCGATCCTGGCCCGCGAGGGCGCCAACATCTCCATCGTCAGGGACGGCAAGGTGGTCGAAGCCACCGGCGGCGACTACGGCGGCGAGGGCTATGTCTGGCAGCGCCTCTACGACCTGCCCGAGTTCGACGGCCAGCACCCGGTCATCGGCAGCTGGATCGTCGACGGCGCAGCCGTCGGCATCGGCGTGAGGGAGGCGGGACTGATCACGGGAAACACGGCGCGCTTCGTGCCGCATGTGATCGAGGGCTGACGCTCAACGCGTCAGGAAATAGGACCCGTCGACGTGGCCGTTCATCCCGCAATAGGGGCGAGAGCCGCCCTGGCCGCCAGGGGCCAGTTCCTCCACATTCAGATGGCCGCCGCGCAACGATACCCGAATCCGCCACCCGTCGTCGGCGTTGATCGTGATTGCATTGTCGATGATCCGTCCCGTGCCGGACACGTCGCAGAGCCAGCGCGCATTGACGGGATGGGCGGCGTTGAGCTCGACCAGAAGCTGCCCCTTCTCCAGCCGCCGGATATCCACGGAGCCCGCCACGTTGCGCCACTCCCCCTCCAGTCCGGCGGCCGGACGGGTCTGCAGGCTGTCGAGGAACTGCACCCGTCCCCGCATGCGCTCCGCCAGATCGGAGAAGTCCCGGAAACCGCCGCGCGTGCTGTTTTCCTGCCATTCGTCGCGGGCGCCGATGAACCATCGCTGATCCTGCGTCAGCGCGGTGCGGGCGCCCACCGGTAGAGCGCGGCGGACGGCGGCGTAGCGGTCAGCCATTCGCCGATCCAGCCGCCCCAGCGCCGGATCGGCGCAGATGGCGTGCTCGGATGGGGTCGTGGCGCGGCTGCAGTTGAAGGAGGGACCATCCTGCGAAGCCAGAAGGGCCAGGGCGACAATCGTGATCACGAGCGACCTCCAACGGGCAAACCAGGAAAATCAGCGGCCGAGATATCTGCTCTCGAAATCGCGAAGCTGGCGATTGCGGTCTTCAAGGTGGGTAATCTCGCAATCCAGAGAGTCCAGGGCGAAGGCGCCGCCGTCGCCGAACAGGGCCTCGCCGGCCCCGCAGTCGGCTGTGGCGAACGCGTTCCAGTGGGACTGAGCCTCGCTGAACGCCCGTTTCGCCTCCCGTGGTTCAACGCCATGATCCGCCGGGAGAGCATCCAGCGCCCTGTTGATCCGCGACAGGATCACGCCCTGTTCGGCCTTCGCTCGGTCGCGCACGTCCGCGTAGCAGCTGGTCATTTCAAGCTGGCCGCCGACATCGGCGCAGGCGTCCTGCGGATCCTGAACGGCGAAAACGCCCACTGACAGAAGAATGGCAAGCAAGGGCATTCGAACACTTCCTCAGACGTCCCGCACGATCGCCGGTGAGCCGCCCCAAGGTCAATGCATCGAAGCGACGCCGGACGATATCAGCCCTCCGCGCCCCCGAACCGCGCGCTCCATTCGGCGACCTGCTCGTCCTCGATCTTGGCGAACAGGACGCTGGCGGCGGCGACCGGCCGGCCCACCGGCACGGCGGCCAGCAGGTCCTCATCCGCCGAAGGCCACGACAGGTCGGTCGAGCCGACGCTGGCGGCGATCTTCTCCGCCGACGCCGGGATGACCGGGGCGGCCAGGCGGGCGAACAGGGCGACCAGGTTCAGGGCGAAGCGGGTGGCGGTGGCGGCCCGTTCCGGATCGGTCTTGAACGCCGTCCACGGCGCCGCGACCTGCAGATACTCATTGCCCAGCACCCACAGGGCGCGGATCGACTGCGCCGCCTTGCGGAACTCCATGTCCTCCAGATTGGCCGTCGCCTCCGCGATGCCGCCCTTCAGCTGGGCCAGGAAGGACTGCTCGACCTCGGTCAGGGCGCCGCCCTGGGGCACCACACCCTCGAACTTCGACTCCGTGAACTTGACGATCCGGTTGACGAAATTGCCCAGCACGTCGGCCAGGTCCTTGTTCGTCGTCGACTGGAACTGCTCCCAGGTGAAGGCCGCGTCGGAGTGTTCCGGGCCATAGGCGGTCAGGTGCCAGCGCCAGTAGTCGGCGGGCAGCAGTTCCAGCGCCTGGTCCATGAAGACGCCGCGCTTCTGGCTGGTCGAGAATTTGCCGCCGTACCAGTTCAGCCAGTTGAAGGCCTTCAGGGTGTCGACCGTCTTCCAGGGCTCGCCCGAGCCCAGGATCGTCGCGGGGAAGCTGACGGTGTGGAAGGCGACGTTGTCCTTGCCCATGAACTGGACGTAGCGCACGTCGTCGGCGCCCTCGTCGGTCCTCCACCAGTCGCGCCAGGTCGTGCCGTTGGCGTCGGCCCACTCTTCCGTGGCGCCGATGTATTCGATGGGCGCGTCGAACCAGACGTAGAAGACCTTGCCCTCCATGCCCGGGCGCGGCCCGCCGTCAGGCCCGACCACCGGCACGCCCCACTTCAGGTCGCGGGTGATGCCCCGGTCGATCAGGCCCTCGTCCAGGTGCTTGTAGGCGATGGACTTGTCCAGGGTCTGCCAGTCGGTCTTGGTCCCGGATCGGCTGCTCCAGCTTGGTCTGCAGCAGATAGAGGTGACGGGTGTCGCGCACTTCCAGGTTCCGCGAGCCCGAGACCGCCGAATAGGGATTGATCAGGTCGGTCGGGTCCAGCAGCCGCCCGCAGTTGTCGCACTGGTCCCCGCGCGCCTTCTCATAGGCGCAGTGCGGACAGGTCCCCTCGACATAGCGGTCCGGCAGGAAGCGGGCGTCGTCGACGGAATAGATCATCCGGTCGACCCGCTCCTCGATCAGGCCCCGTTCCTCCAGCACTTTTGCAAAGTGCTGCGTCAGGCGGCGGTTGGGATCGTTCGAGGAGCGGCCGAACCAGTCGTAGCTCAGGCCGAACGACTGGCCGGCGGCCTTCTGGATCTCGTGCTGCTCGTCGCAATAGGCGCGCACGTCCTGCCCGGCGGCGGCGGCGGCCAGCTCGGCCGGGGTGCCGTGCTCGTCGGTGGCGCAGATGTAGAGGACCTCATGGCCCTGCGCGCGCTTGAAGCGGGCGTAGACATCCGCCGGCAGCATCGAACCCGCCAGATTCCCCAGATGCTTGATGCCGTTGATGTAGGGCAGCGCCGAGGTGATGAGGATGCGGGACATTGGGGCCTGAGGGTCGAGGAGCGAGGGTCGCGGTGAGTGGTTAGTGGCGAGTGCAGCCGGATTTCGCAACCCGTTCCCGCCCCGCCTCGACCCTCGCCGCCCGTCCCTCGACCCGATCGGGGACGACGCTTACGCTCCCGCCCATGGCCATCATCCCCACCGTCAAATGCAGCGACATCCTCCGCTCCGTCGGCTTCTACACCGGCGTGCTGGATTTCGAGGTCCGGCGCGAGTGGTCCGAACTGTCTGATCCCGGGTTCGCCTGGCTGACCCGGGACGGCGAGGTGCTGAACCTGTCCAGCCATCGGGGCGACGGCGTCTTCGGGCAGGCGATCGTGGTCGAGGTCGCCGGCGTCGACGCCCTGTTCGAGGCGTTCCGGGCGCGCGGCCTTGATCCTTCGGGTAAGCCGGACTCGCCGGTCCACCAGGGTCCGCTGGATCAGACGTGGGGCACGCGCGAATTCTACGTCGACGACCCGGACGGCAACACGCTGCGTTTCACAGAACGTGCGGCAGCCGCCGCGCGACCCTGAGGAACCGCCCCGCCAGCAGGGCGCCCGAGACCAGGCTGGCGATGATCACCGCCCACACCAGTCCGTCCACGCCGATCCTGTGCGCCAGCACCCAGCCCAGCGGCATCATGATCGCGCCGTAGGACAGGAAATGCATGATCGTCGGCCACCAGACGTCGCCCGCGGCGCGGTTGGCCTGGGCCGCCACGACCTGGATGCCGTCCGCCACGAAGAACAGGGTCGCCAGCACCAGCGCCGGTCCGGCGATGGCGATCAGGGCCGGATCGGCCGTATAGGCGCCCACCACCACCGTGGCCGTCGGCCAGATGACCAGGGCCACGATCAGGGTCAGCACCGCGACCACGCCGATGCCCGCCAGGCCGGCGCGCATCACGCCCGCCCGGTCCTGTGCGCCGTACGCCCGTCCGACCAGCACCGCCGTCGCCGACGACAGTCCCATCGGCAGCATGAAGACGATCGCCGACATATTGATCACGATGGCCCAGCTGGCGGTCTCGTTGGTCCCCAGCATGCCGGCGATCAGGGTCATGGCCGCGAAGGCCCCGACCTCGATGAAGTTCGACGCCCCGGCGCCCAGGCCGACCTTGACCTGTTCGCGTTCGACCGCGCGGTCGCGCGCCGGCTTGGCCCACAGGTTCCAGGTCTTCGCCTCGGGCAGGCGCAGGATGTAGATCACCAGGAAGACCGCCAGCGCCGTCCGGGCGCCGAACGTCGCCCAGGCCGAGGCGACAGCCCCGTCCACGCCGAGGCCCAGCAGATCGGGCACCAGCAGCAGGTTCAGGCCGATGTTGACGCCGTTGGCCACCCACATGGCCCACATCCCCGGCTTGGGCTTGGACAGCCCCTCCAGGAAGAATTGCCCGGCGATCGAGATCAGATAGGCGGGCATCGACAGGGCGAAGACCACCAGCGGTCCGGACGCGCCTTCGCCCAGGCCTTCGCCGAACTGGACGTTCTGCATGACCCACGGCCCGAACACCGCCAGGGCCAGCATGGCGGCGACGCCGATCTGCATCGCATAGACGACGCCGCGCCTCAGGACAGCGCCGATCTCGGCATGCCGTCCCTCGCCGCGCAGGCGGGCGGTCAGGATCTGCACCCCCATCATCAGCCCGACCGCCGTGGTCAGCACTACCGAGGAC